>JBAVRC010000099.1:0-1608 GCA_049694615.1 Thermosynechococcaceae cyanobacterium
AGGGAAATCAGTTGATCAGCCGTATGCTCAACAAACATCTTTAATAGATCGACTTCAAAGGCAAAATCTCCGCTTGAGCAGGCTTTGATCCGACTCCAATCCAGACTTGGCACGTCCATCAAGACAATGTGAGGAAGTTTAGTCTTAATTTATCGCACCTTAAGGGGTGGTTGCTGGAGTGGGCAAGGTTGTGAATGCAACCGAAGCGGTTTGATGCAGTGCTTCATAGGTAATGGCTGAAATTTTGCGAATCAGTTCCTGGGCACGGGGGTCGTTGAAAGGTCGTTTAACCATCACCGTAGCAACATAGCGCTGTCCATTGGGCATCTCAACTAATCCGGCATCGCCAACCACTGAACCAATATCCCCTGTCTTGTGGGCGATGGTGGCCCCTTCGCCTAACCCTGGTGTTAGGAGCGTATTGGTGACGGTATGTCGCAGAATATTTAAAGCGCGATCGCGGCTGTGCGGCGTCAGCAACTCTCCCTGACTAATTTTCATCAAAAGGGTGGATAGGTCCTTGGGACTGATCGTATTGGTCCCTTGCAAGTCGGGGAGCGGATTACGGATCACCGTTTGGGTCAGTCCCCAAGCCTTAAATCGCTCGTTCAGTTTAGCGGAGCCCCCCAGACGATCAATCAACATATTCGTAGCGGTATTATCGCTGACGGTAATCATGTTATCCGCGGTCTCTAGGGCACTGAATTTGGTATCAGGGGGTTGATATTGCATCGCCCCAGACTCGGAAGCAATTAAATCCTTACGCATAACGAGTTGTTCGTCGAGGCGAATTAAACCCGCGTCGACATCCTGAAAAAAGGCAATGATCACCGGAAGTTTAATGGTACTGGCGGCAGGAAAAGGCTGATCGCCTGCTAAATCTAAATAAGCACCAGTATCGGGATTATAAAAAAACGCACCCAGGCCCAGATCAGGTTGAGCCGCAGCAAGGGATTGAATCTGGGTCTTTGCTGCCGTGATCTCCTTGGCAGGATCCAACACAGGGACTGTGGCGAGTCCTGCAGATCTCATGGCATTCGCCGCTGTTTTAGGGTCTACAGATCGACCCGATCCATCCACTGATTTGCCAAATTGGACCAGACTATTGGCCAATGTACTGGGGTGGGGTTCTGGATGCAAAATGGCGATCGCTGTTCCCGCCATGGCCGAAACGCCCAGCCCTAAAAATACCAATTTGAGGCCCTGTCCAATCCAATAAAGGCCGTTCCGGTTCGATGCCGGACGAGGAGACTTGCACAGCGCATTTGAAGCCGTTGGCGGCGAAGCGGGCAGTTGAGATAAACCGTTGGTTGTCGTTGAGGTGGATCGGGACAATGGCGAAGCTAGGGGCGTAGACGCCACCGAGCGTAAGGTTTGCCCCTGGGGCTGCAACCGCTGGTCAACGCTGTGACGACGAGGGTTAGAGGTTAAAAGCGCTGGGCCAGGATCTTGGCGATTCTGCCGAGGTTGCTTTAACATCTGCCGCCGTCGTTGGAGCATCTGCCGCTGTTGGGCAAGAGTGGATGCTTTTCGAGCGCGTTGTGACACTGCTATCTCCTTCCCCTTCATTGAAAATGTTGCAATGGGTCATTAACGGTGGTCATTGCC
>JBAVRC010000100.1:0-4994 GCA_049694615.1 Thermosynechococcaceae cyanobacterium
GCTCCAAGGCTCATGGCTAAACGCATATCGGC
Organism: Thermosynechococcaceae cyanobacterium; assembly: GCA_049694615.1. Classification (GTDB taxonomy): domain Bacteria; phylum Cyanobacteriota; class Cyanobacteriia; order Thermosynechococcales; family Thermosynechococcaceae; genus JAAURS01. The sequence goes on from JBAVRC010000100.1 coordinate 33, forward strand.
TCGATCTGCTTTCGCTGTCAGAAAGATGAAGGGAATTGTTATAGTTGCCGGATCTTGGCATAATGCATTTCGGACACCATACCCATCCAGAACTGGCATCATGATGTCGCACAAAATTAAATCAGGTTTCTGCTCCTGAGCAAGCTTCACGCCCATTTCCCCATTCTCGGCACCTATCGATTCAAAATTCTCAAACTTAAGAATTTTAAGGATATTTAACCGGACTGATTGCTCATCTTCAATTACTAAAATTTTCTTCATTAGAACATACCTCAATCAATTCAACCATTCCTAAAAAGCTCTTTCTCTTGGAGCAATCATCCAGCATTATCGTTGTTAGGTTGTGCTGGTTAGCAGATACTCTGGCTTGAGCGGCAATGCGACTACAAAGGTTGTGCCGGAGCCCAGCTGGCTTTCAACGCTGATAGAACCAGCGTGGATTTCAACCAACCGTTTAACAATGGATAAGCCCAGCCCGGTGCCCGCGATATTGCCCACATTATTAGCTCTGAAAAAGGATTGAAAGAGATTCTGAATTGCTTCTGACGGAATGCCAATGCCCCGATCCCGAACGCAAAAAGTAGCGATTGGATCTTGATAGATGACCTCAAACCTAATGATTCCCCCTTGAGGGGAATATTTAACAGCATTTAAGATCAAGTTCGAAAAAATGTGACGCATCAGTCTCTTGTCCATTTGAGTCTGAGAACATTGCCCCTCGATTGCGAGCAAGATGCGGTGTTCTGTTTTTATATTGCCTTGTAATTCAGTCACTAAATCTTGACAGAATTGGCTCAGATCAAGTGGCTCTGGATTGAAGGTGAACTTGCCAGCTTCAGATTTTTCTATGGTCAAAACATCATTTAAGAGATCAGTCATACGCTGAATGGAAATCCGAATTTGCTGGAAATACTCTTCCTTTTCTTGTTCTGTGGAATAATGTCCGTAATATTCCAACAACTCCAGGGACGAGAGGATTGTTGCTAACGGGGTGCGATATTCATGGGAAACCATAGTAATGAAGCGGGTTTTTAGTTCATTCAGTTCTCGTTCTTTTTCGAGGTTTTTTAGAATCTCTGCTTCAGCCCGTTTGCGATCGCTAATATCCATGATGTAAGCAATCATTCCAATGCTCTTTCCCTCATCGTCTTTCATGACTGAGAGAGACAGATGAGCTGAAAATTCATCATGGTTTTGAGAGAGCATCTCTAGTTCTACTTCATGCTCTCCTTTGCGAAGTAAGGGCTGAATAACCTGGTTTTGAAAAAATGTGTCCTGTTTTTCAGTACACAATACAGATAAATTTTGACCTATGATTTCCTCATTTCGAAAGCCAAAATGTCTTTCAGCACCTTTGTTACAACTAGTGATGACTCCTCTGAGATCGGTCGTCAAGACTGAGTCATGGATTTGATTGATGATGTGAGCTTGACGCTGCAAGACGAGTTCTGCCGCTTTGCGATCGCTTATATCGCGTTGCAGCGCAATCCAATGGGTGACCCAACCCATTGGATTGATCAGAGGCGTAATACTCAAATCTACCCAAAATTCCGATCCATCTTTAGCGTAGTTGAGAAGTTCGCCTCGAAAGGGTTGCCATGACGATAAAGCAGCCCGAATGTTTGCCCGCATTGCTTCACTCGTTTTTGGCCCCTGCAAAATTCGAGGTGTTTTACCCAAAACGTCTTCGGATTGATAACCTGTCATTTTGGTAAATGCTTCATTCACGTAAAGAATTTGCGGCCCAGGCTCGTCAAAGGGTTCGGCTTCCGTAATTACGACCGCATCGTTAGCATTGACGACAACGGACTGTAGAAGCCGCACCTGATCTTCTGCCTGTGTGCGCTGCCAAATAGCCATTGCAGCCCGTAGTTTATCCATTGTTGGCAGCCCGCGATCGCTGATATCGTGGCGAATGGCAACATACTGGTGGGGCGTGCCATCAATTCCCATCAGGGGCACAATCACAGTATCGACCCAATAGAAAGTCCCATCCTTGGCACGATTCCGAATTTCGCCCTTCCAGACTTGCCCTTTGCTGATGGTTTGCCACATCAGCTGAAAGAATTCCTTGGGATGGTAGCCAGAATTAACGATGCGATGGGTTTGTCCCAGCAATTCCTGACGAGAATATTTTGAAATCGCGCAAAATTGATCGTTAGCATAGGTAATGCGTCCCTGTATATCAGTGATAGCCACAATTGCGGATTGGTCTAAGGCAAACTTGATATCGGCGACTTCGCGCAGTGACAGTTGGAGCGAATCTTCTGCCTGTTTGCGAGCAACGATCTCTTGCTCTAATTCGGCATTTCGGTCGACGATCTGCTGTCGCAATCGGTTGAGGTTTAATTGATGCTCAATCCGGGCGATCGCTTCCTCTATCTGTACTGGTTTTGTCAGATAATCGGTGCCTCCCATTGAGAAAGCCTTCACTTTGTCGAAGGCTTCGCTGAGCGCGCTGACAAAAATAATCGGAATATGACAAGTCTGCTCATTCGCCTTGAGGGTTTGACATACTGCATATCCATCCATGTCCGGCATCAGGATATCCAGTAAAATTAAGTCCGGCGGCTTTGTTAGTACGGATTGAATGGCTAAACGACCGCTGGGGGCGACACGAATTTTATATCCCTGCCTAGACAGTATTTTATTGAGCAAAGTCAAGTTATCGGGCACATCGTCAACAATGAGGATATTGCCTTTCGTTAAAGCAGTGGATGCGGTTATCATGGCGATCCCTAGGTGGGCTTGGGAAACTATTTCGATGGTCATGGAGGGCTTCTCCGCTTAGGATGTGCATTTTATTCGTTCTAACTATCATCCGTCGCAAATTGAAAACCGTATTGACGGTTATGAAGCTTCGATCCAGGGATTTATTAAAGCTAAAATATCCTCAAACCGGAATTGGTCTACTAAGCCAGTGAGATGGCTGAACAGTCGAGGAGATGATTCTTGGATTGGGCGGATATGCAAGGTAATTGCCTCAACATCGCATTCGAGTAGGGCCTTATATAGATCCTTGAGAAGGGTTTGGGGTATTTCCTGGACGCAATGAGCGGATAATACCTCAGGATACTGAAGTCCCTCTGTTTTGGGGGAAGAACCTGAACTCTTTGGCGCACCAAACTTCTGGGCCATTGGAAGAATGGAATGGGGACTCAGTGTTTCTGGCACAGGGCATGCTAGCGGGATGCCCACCGGAATTGCAAACCAAAAACAACTGCCCTGTGCCGGTTGGCTTGTTACAGAAATAGTTCCCCCCATCAATCGGACAAAAGCATCACTTATCGGTAGACCAAGACCAGTTCCGCCTTGAAAATTCTTTCCGTTCCTGGTTTGAATAAAAGTCTTGAAGATACTGTTAATGTCCTCTGGCAGAATACCTATGCCAGTATCTTCAACTGCAAACGCAAGTTTTATTTGAGGTAATGAGGATTTTGAATTTAAAATTTCTGACTCGACCCATACCCGCAATACGACATGACCTTTCTCCGTAAATTTCAGCGCATTACCGAGAAGATTAATCAGTATTTGCCGCAATTTAATTTCATCGGCATAAATGTAGCTGGGAACCATTGACTCACACTCGACTTTCAAGTCCAAGTGCCTTTCTTTCGCCCTTAAACTGAACATGTCTCCGAGGTCAGTCAACATCCGCTTTAAGTCGCAATCCTTTTCGTAGAGTGTTATCCGACCGACTTCAATTTTGGACATATCTAATACATCGTTGATGAGGGTACGCAGATGTGCCCCACTGCGGTTAATAATGCGGAGGTTCTCTTGCTGATCGCTGTTCAGACTGGAGTCCTCAGCTAGCAACTGACTAAACCCCAGAATCGCGTTGAGAGGGGTGCGCAATTCATGACTCATATTGGCTAAGAAAATACTCTTTGAATGGTTAGCAGCTTCAGCTATTTCTTTGGCTTGATTCAAAGCGAGGGTACGCTCTTCGACACGTCTTTCAAGTTCTTCATTGACACTTTGGAGTCTTAGCTCTGCTTCCTTGCGACCGCTAATGTCTTCAATTATCCCAATAAAGTAGTAAGGCTCCCCTGTAGATTTTCGTACCAATGAGGAGCTCATATTCACCCATACGATACTGCCATCTTTACGGATTTGTCGCAGCTCACTGGAATGGTTGCAGGTCATTTTTAAATAATAATTAATTACGTCAGGAATCGGATTCAGATCGATATCACCAGGATAGTTTATTTGAAAGAAGTTCTTGTTCAGGAGTTCGGATTTTGAGTACCCCAAAATATTGCAATAGGCTTGGTTGAGGTCAATGAATTTACCGTCTAAGGTGAATTGCACCATGCCGATGGCAGCTTTCTCAAAAATTACCCGAAACCTTTTTTCGCTTATTTGCAAAGCTTCTTCCACTCGCTTCTGCTCGCTAATGTCTTCAGCAATTCCGGCTATGCGATAGACTTGCCCTTCCGTATTTTGGATGGGGAAGGAGCGATCTCGAATCCACCGGACTTCGCCATCCGGTCTCAGAATTCGATACTCTACATCGCATTCTGACTGGAGTTGCGCAGGCATCAGCGATCGCACTCGTTCGCGATCCTCAGGATGAATCGCTGTTAGCCATGCCGAAGGGTCTTGATATAATGACGCGCACGAGCGCCCCCAGATTTTTTCATAGGCGGGATTAATGTAGAGCACGGACTGTTTTGAAATCTCAGTCATCCAAAAAACCTGATTGAGATTCTCGGCAAATTGCCTGAACTTTTCTTCGCTAGCTTGTAAAACCGTCTGAGCGCTAAGAAGCTCTTCAGTTCGAGTCTGCACACGAGTTTCTGATTCGGCATTCATTTGTCTTAATGCAGCTTCAGCCCGGATGCGATCGCTAATATCTCGTCCTTCCGGGATAAGCATAATGACGTTTCTGGCATCGTCTAAAATTGGCTGAATCGAAAAATCTACGAAAATGGAGTTTCCGTCAGCCAAAATATGTTC
>JBAVRC010000101.1:0-1542 GCA_049694615.1 Thermosynechococcaceae cyanobacterium
ACAATTGCTCACCTTGACAGGGGTAGCTCCATAGGCCAATGCTGCCGCCCCAAGACCCAGGAGTGTGAGGGTTAAAATTTTGAGGACTTGCTTCATCTCCACACCCTCTAAGACCGCTGTCGCAGACAACGGACAAGGAACCCACCTGTTAGAGCGGCATAAACCACAACGCTGATCGCCGCGATCGCCCAATACACAGGATTAAACGCACTGACACTCACATCAATGCCCTGTGGTCCTATGGCGCTTTGCAGTGCCCCAACGACAATGGCTTCTCCCAGCATGCCCAGACTACTCAACGGGATCCACCACTGGGCCTGGGGGAGTTTGGTGCGGAAGACCAGCCATTGGGCAATCCCTAGGACCAGACCCACAATCCCCCCAAAGATAAATGGCGGCAGTACAGATACGGATGGCCAAAGATCCCCCATTATGCCTTCAGGTGGCGGTATTCGCGTTGCTGACCCTAATCTGTTGCTGATGAAAAAGGCGATCGCGCTTCCGAGGCTGGTGGCTAAGACCCAGCTTTGCATTGAGGGTAGCCATGACTTTAGTACTAGCCATTGAGCGGCTCCTCCTAAGGCTCCGCTGATCAATCTAAAGACGATCAAAATTAACAAAAAGATTGAATTTTCTACGGTTGAGCCACCTGATCCTGTTGTGGATACAAGCCATCCAGCAAGCCCATCTAGCAAAATTTGCAGCAGTTTAGCTGCAACACAGGCAAGCAGCCACTGCCAGCCTAATGTTTTCCATGCCAGAGACTTGGTCATTGCCGTTATTCCTCAGTCTGGATCAGCGATTTTGGAGGTGTGCTCTTGAATTTATCTGTATCAGTCAGAATTATAAGCGGACCATATGAAACTTCTACTGTATTACCCATTTTTCTCAAGATTTAGGATCTTCTCGTTCAGAATCGCACCCATTTCACCATTGATATTATTGGCGATACATTCAAGTTGGGTTCATAAGAATGGCTATACCAATGTTGAAGAATTCTTGAACGGTGCAAACCCTAAAATCTGATGGTTTTATAGTTAAGTTTATGGTTAGTCATTCTTCGGCTAGGCGATCACTTACATAGGTTGGGTGATCGCTTAGCACTGGAGAAAATCAAGTCCGAAACACCTTACGGATACGCTCTTGAAATTCATAGGCGGTTTTGTAAGGATCTGGAGCCAACTTAATAGGCCGACCCACCACAATATAGTCCGCGCCATTCAAAAATGCTTCTTCAATATCGACCGTGCGCTTTTGATCATCTGTATTGTCAACCGGTCTGATCCCCGGCGTCACCACCAGAAAATTGGAACCTAGCCTCTCCCGTAACGGTCGGGCTTCCAACCCAGAAGAAATCACCCCATCACAGCCCAGTTCGAGCGATCGCCTTGCCCGAGAAAGCACCAGATCGGCCACATTACATTGAAATCCTAAGTCATTCAGGTCGCTGCGATCCAAGCTCGTTAATACCGTCACCGCCAAGATCTTGACATCGCCTTTTTCCTGCACCGCCGCCTTCAAAATGGCATCGTTTCCATGCAC
>JBAVRC010000102.1:0-1653 GCA_049694615.1 Thermosynechococcaceae cyanobacterium
CCAATTCTGCCCACAGTCGCACATCGCTTAGGGTAGCGGGCAAGACCTGTCCTCGCACGGCTAACACCTGGGAACTGGTAGCGATCGCCTGTTCCCAGCCATCGGTAATCTCGCTCATGGCCGACAAAAACAGATTGCCGAAGCTATGGCCTGCCAGTCCATCCCCCGTTCGGAACCGATATTGAAACAGTTCCGTGATGAGTTTTTCTTGATCGGCCAGGGCCGCTAAACAGTTACGAATATCTCCCGGCGGCAAACCACCCATTTCCCGCCGTAGACGCCCTGAAGACCCGCCATCGTCGGCCACAGTCACCACGGCTGTAATATTGGCGCTGTACTCTTTCAGCCCACGTAATAAGGTTGATAAGCCCGTTCCACCGCCAACCGCCACAATTTTAGGACCGCGATTCAAGCGGCGATGAGCCAACAAGCGATCGACCAACTCATCGTCACCCTCTGGCATCAAGACTTCCGTAATTGACCCAAGGGTGCGCGTTTGACCCCACCAGATCAGCAATCCACCCAGCCCAATGACAGCTGGTCCACTGATGTAATTGGGAACATACTGTGTAATGACTTGCAGAATTAATTGCAACAATTGGATGACATAGAAAATTGGGGTCAGCTTAATCAAAATTGCCAACCCCAACACCGTGAAAATAACGCCGAAGGCGCTTATTAAAAGCCAACGCTTAACAGAAAGTCCAGGAGCTAGCCATTTTACCGATTGGCCTAGTCGAGTCGGCAAACGGCCTCTTGGTCTTTGTGTAACGCTATTTAAAACTTTTTTTAATAACACCATTATCGCCCACAGGCAAAATATATTTAATATGAAGTGGTATTAAAACCCATTAACCTAAATCATCGATCGAACCCAGTTCATTTTTGATACGTCGAATGGGTAAATTCGCAATTAGGGCTGTAGTCCGTTGATCAGATTCCAGAGATAGATTTAGCCCCTCCATATCCAGTTCAACGTAGCGAGATACCACCTCTAGAATATCCCGGCGCATCGATTCCATCATTTCAGGCGTTAGATCGGCGCGATCATGCGCTAACACAAGCTTGAGACGACGCTTAACATGTTCTCGACTTGCAGATAGATCCGAACCAAAAAAAAGTCGCTCTAGTAGGTCGCTAATCATTAGGACTCCAACTCAATAATTTAGGGATTGTAAAACGTAATGGGCTGAGAAGCCAATCCACAAAAATACAAATCGTCCCAGGATTGGTCGATGACAAACATTAATGCCATTATTTAGATTTAAATAATCGGAGCAGCTTCGCAAACAAGGTATCGTAGGACGCGTTGAGATCTAAAAATTCGACGTCTTTCCCTTCCATCCGCTGCACAATATTGGTAAAGGCTACTTTGCTCAAAGACATTTCCTCCGACAACACGAGAGGTTCGCCTCGGTTGGTTGCCACAATCACCTTTTCGTCGTCTGGAATAATCCCTAATAACGGAATCGACAAAATTTCTTGCACGTCGTTGACGGACATCATGTCATTGGCTTGTACCATTGCCGGACGAATGCGGTTGATGATGAGTTTGACCGTTTTGATCCGATGGGCTTCCAACAGCCCAATGACCCGATCTGCATCTCGGACCGCTGAGATTTCTGGGGTTGTCACTACGATCGCTTCATCGGC
>JBAVRC010000103.1:0-1910 GCA_049694615.1 Thermosynechococcaceae cyanobacterium
ATGATGTATTTGGCAAAAAATTCCAAAACTCAAACTCAATCTTAATAGGATCCAAAATTGTGATACTCTCAAAAGCATTTCCTGGATCATCTTTAGTGATACAAACTCGATGCAGATGAACCTTATCGTTATTATGTGTATTCTCAGGATCTTCCCAAATTCTTTCTCGATCAAGATTGGAAGATTTTTTTAGATATTGTGTTATGATTTCTTTGGTATCTCCTTTTCTTAAAATTTTTCCACTTTCTAATAAAATTGTTTGATCGCATAAACTCTGGAGAGCCGTCATGTTATGACTAACAAATAATACTGTCCTGCCATTTTTTAGGGAGACTTCTCTCATTCTACCTAAACATTTTTTTTGAAAATTAGCATCTCCAACAGCTAATACTTCATCAACCAAAAGAATTTCTGGCTCCAAGTGAGCTGCGACTGCAAAGGCTAATCTTACATACATTCCAGAAGAGTAGCGCTTGACTGGAATATCTAAAAACTTTTCAACTTCAGCGAATTCAACAATTTCTTCAAATTTATTTTTTATCTCATTTTTTTTCATTCCTAAAACAGAGCCGCTCATATAAATATTTTCACGACCTGTCAACTCTGGATGAAAACCCGTTCCTACTTCTAGAAGAGAGGCTACTCGTCCTCGTAAAACAACTTCACCTCTTTCAGGTTTTACGACGCGAGATAAAATTTTGAGTAACGTGCTTTTTCCTGCACCATTCCGACCGATAATACCAACCACTTCTCCAGGATATATGTCTAAATCAATATCTTGGAGTGCCCAAAATTCTTCAGTGCGCGATCGCCCCCATTGTCCCTTCAGCAACCCCTTGCCAAAATCCGCAATATCGTCACGCAGCGTGCGATAGGGCTTCCGCTCTCCTGTTTGAATGCGGTATGACTTACCGAGTCCCCGAACTGAAATAATGGGTTCCATAACGGAAAAATAATAATTATATATCTCAAAGTCTAAAACAACGTCAGCACACCCACAGTTTTATCATTATTTAACTTCTCAATATCACCGTTATGCCTTCGCAAAATTTTCTCGATATTGGCTGTTTTACAGTTGCCCCGTCGAATCCAAATGATTTTAGGCGGAAAACCACGCAACAAACAGATATCGCTGAAATCCGAATCTTTTGTGACAATCAAAAAATTTTCTTGTCGTGCATATTCCCAAACCTCAATATCTGGAACTTGATCAAGACCTAAGCGGTAGACATGATTAGAATTAGGATAAAGATCTTGGAGGCGATTTACTAAAGCTGGTGACAAATTGTGATCGAAGAGCAACTTCACGCTTTTACAACCATCAACATTTTCTCTCGGTCAGCAGCATAACTAAGGCAAGCACGAATGTCATCCTCAGTTAAATATGGAAAATCCTCAAGAATCTCTTGATGAGACATTCCTGCTGCAAGATATTCCAAAATGTCATACACGGTGATTCTCATCCCTCGAATACAGGGTTTACCGCTACGCTTGCCTGCTTCGATAGTGATTATATCGCCGTAGTTCATCGTTTTTGCCTCACGTATAGTAACCTCAACCAGCAAGCAAGTCTGTATGTCTCTTTCCTCAAGCATCAATACACTTTTCTCTAGTGTTCCCCCCAAAAGGGATTATGCGATCGCTTCAGCCTAATCTTTTACCTTGTCTAGTCACATCTTCAGTTGATTGCCAATGTCTCCAAGGCGAGTCGCCAACCGCATTAAACATCTGCTGAAGCTCATAGACCGCTCCACAAGCCCTTACCTACCACTTTAGCTGTTACATGGTTGATGGGAATGCCATAAACCTTAGATAAAATCCGCAAAACTACGCTCCACCCAACGAAAGACCGTTGAACCCAGGGCAAACAGGGCGATCGCAGCCCCTGCCGAAATCCCTAGCCCCTGCCA
>JBAVRC010000104.1:0-1812 GCA_049694615.1 Thermosynechococcaceae cyanobacterium
TGCTCTTCTAACTCACTACACAGAACTCTCGCATACTTGAAGACGGTAATTTAGTTGTCGGAATTCACCCAAGGTAAAGTGGTTTTTCGCTTTATTGCGAGACATCGTGCGCCCCGCCCCGTGGGAGCAAGAACAATAGCTTTCGGCATTTCCCTTTCCTTTCACAATGTAGGACTTCGCCCCCATCGATCCAGGAATAATGCCATAGTCTTCCGTTCTCGCTCGCACCGCCCCTTTACGGGTCACGTAAACCGCTTCGCCGAAGTGGGTTTCCTTTTCGGCATAGTTGTGGTGACAGTTGACCGAGAGCAAGGGTTTGGTTTGCTTACCGCCCACCAAATGCTTTTCGACAATCCGCTTAAAGCGAGCCATCATCACATCTCGGTTATAGCGGGCATAGTCCTGTGCCCATTGCAGATCGCGCCAGTAGGCTGCGAATTCAGGGGTTCCAGCCACAAAATAAGCCAGATCGGGGTCGGGTAAACGGTTCTGGGCTAGCTTTGCCAAGTCCTTGGCGGTGCTGATATGATTCTGCGCCAGCATGTTGCCAATATTGCGCGAACCAGAGTGCAGCATTAACCAAACTTGATTCTCAGCATCCAAACACACTTCTAAGAAGTGGTTGCCGCCGCCAAGGGAACCCATCTGCTTAAGCGCTTTATTTTCTAGGTGGTTTACCCCGGAATGCAGTTCCTTAAAAGCGCTCCAGCCCTGCCAGTTATAGACCGTTTTCTCGATCTCCTTGTTTTCGTTAAAGCCCACCGGAATTTCAGCTTCGATGTCGAGGCGGATTTTCTTGAGCTTGCCATCCAGTTGATCGGCAGTAAAAGGCGTTTGAATTGCACACATTCCGCATCCGATATCTACCCCAACAGCAGCCGGAATAATCGCTTCTTTTGTTGCAACGACAGAACCGACCAAGGCACCTTTACCCAAGTGGACATCTGGCATTAAGGCAACGTGTTTATAGACAAACGGTAAGGAAGCGACATTTTTGGCCATTGCCATTTCCTGGGAACCTAGATCATGGTTAGCCCAGGATAGAACTGGCTTTGGGGTAGAAAGTTTTAACTGTTCGTAAGGCATAAATTTTAATTCTCCTAATGTATCAAGCGCAAGTTAGAGATAAAGGTTCTCTGGTCAGGGCGCAGAGGCATGGAATTTAAGGTTTAATATTCCCTAAAAGTAGTAATGACGTGAGCTACCGTCATATTTTCCGCTATTGCGACAACATTTTTTGAAAGCAAAGTCCAGAACCGCAAGGACAGAGATCGTCTTTGCCCAGTTTTTCTTGGAGTTCTTTGTCGCCATGCACGATCCTTTGACCGCGCTTGACTGATTTTTCGGAGGGATAACCCCGCCGCCGTTTACTCTTGGGGGCAAAAGCAGGAATCGTCAAAGTTCTCGATGTCATCGTAGCGATCGCCAAATATATGTTCCATAACAACCTCTCCATAAATTTACAGACTAGTTTACTCCCGTGGCCGTTTGGAATCGCAAGAATTTTAAATCACCCCATGCAAGTTGAAAAAGCTGTTGATTCATACGCAGGATTTGAACCTGCAACCAATCGTTTTCAAGTCGATTGCTCTACCATTGAGCAAGTATGTAAGCTTTTTCAGTTAGGGCACGAAGTGGAAGATTTTGTTAGCCGTAGACAGCTTCTGGACGGACGATCAGATCTCCGCTCGGACGGCGATCAATGACGTAGGATTCCAGCCGATTTCGGTTAATGTCAAGATGCTGACTGACGGACACATCTATTCCAACTCCTTACAGCAAAGGGATTCAGGCAGAGGAGGAGACCGTTCT
>JBAVRC010000105.1:0-2432 GCA_049694615.1 Thermosynechococcaceae cyanobacterium
GCACTGAGCATCAAAACGGGAATAAAGGACCCTTCTCGTCGCAGAAACCGACAAATATCCAACCCATTGACAGCGGGCAGCATAATGTCCAAAATCACGAGATCCAATGTGGGCATTTCTGGACTACGGGATGGATCGATATAAGCGCGAATGAGATCCAAGGCTGAACGACCGTCAGCTGCGATCGCGACTGAATAGCCTTCGCTTCTAAGGGCCAGCGTAATGGTTTCCCGAATGGTTTCTTCATCTTCGACCAATAAGATCTGTCCAGATGAGCCGTGTACGGACGAACCCTTGCTGAAGGTAGACTCCAAAGTGGCAAGCATAGATGCTACTCAATAGGTTATTGGGGAATTGTTTCTCTTTTTCTCGTCTTAACGTCAAATGGACTGTGTTGTCTTAAATACTTCAGACATGTGGCTATGGGATGACGCTTCCACCGCTCATCTTAACATTCGCACCTCCAACCATCTTTCCCATAACCAGAATTTAAGCTAATCCTAACCCTTTATTAACCCACAGGTATTGCCATGGATTGCGGCGAAGGGTTCAGGGTCGGGCGTTATGGGGTGTGGGTTAGTGCAAAAAGTGGCGCGTTTGGGTTAAGACCATCGCAACTCCCAACTCGTCAGCCGCTTTAATGGAGTCTGTGTCTCGCAAACTCCCCCCCGGTTGAATAATGGCCTTAATTCCGGCGGCGGCGGCAGTTCGGACAGAGTCGTCGAAGGGGAAAAAGCCATCGCTGGCTAAAATAGCGCCTTGCGAGTTTGCCGCAGCTTGTTCTAGGGCAAGTTTGACAGAACCGACCCGGTTCATTTGGCCTGCCCCCACACCTAAGGTGGTGCGATCGCGGGTGACCACGATGGCATTGGACTTGACATGTTTCACCACTTTCCACGCAAAGAACAGCTCGGCCAGTTGCGCTGGGGTGGGTTGGACTTGGGTGACAAACTGCCAATCGGCTGGGGGGGTTAAGCGTTCATCGGCGGTTTGGGCCAAGAACCCGCCGGCAATGGGTTTCAGGGTCACTGCTGGACCGTTGCAGAGGTCTGGCAAAATCATGACCCGAACTTTGCCTTTGGCTTGCAGAATTTCAGCAGCAGCTGGCTCACAGGCGGGTGCAACGACACATTCTAAAAAGGTTTGGGTGAGGGCTTGGGCCGTGGCCGCATCGATAGGGCGATTCAAGGCCACGATGCCGCCAAAGGCAGAGGTGGAATCTGCATTGAAGGCGTTTTGGTACGCAGTGGCCAGGTCTGAGGCTTGGGCCACACCGCAGGGGTTGTTGTGTTTTAAGATGGCCGCCGCTGGATCGTCCGTTGGGCTGACAAATTCAGCAATGATTTGACGGGCGGCTTCGAGATCGACGAGGTTGTTGTAGCTCAGTTCTTTACCTTGTAGTTGCTGGGCTGCAGCCCAGCCGGTCGGGATGGTGCCGGATTGGTACCACAGAGCCGCTTGATGGGGATTTTCGCCATAGCGCAGGGTTTGTTTGGCTTGACCCGATAGGACAAAGGTTTGAGGTAAAGGGTCTGCGGTAGCCAAAGGGTCAGATTCGGATGCAGTCACCTGACTTAGATAGGTCGCAATGGCACGGTCGTAGCTGGCCGTGAGGGCAAAGACTTTAAGGGCACAAGCTTGGCGGAAGGCGAGGGTCGGTTCGCCGTTGTTCTGTTGGAGTTCGGCTAAGTAGGCATTGTATTGATCCGGGGCGCACAACACGGTGAGGTGGGCAAAGTTTTTTGCCGAGGCTCGCAGCATGGCGGGACCGCCAATATCGATTTGCTCAATGGCGGCAGCGAGGTCGGTGATACCCTGCTGTTGCTGATCGGCAATGGTTTGCTCGAAGGGATAGAGGTTAACCACAACCAGATCAATGGGGCGAATATCGTTGGCAGCCAACTCGATGCGATCGCCTTCCACATCCCGACGGGCCAGAATACCGCCATGAATTTTAGGGTGCAAGGTTTTCACCCGTCCGCCCAGGATTTCCGGTGCTCCGGTGTAGTCCGATACTTTAACAACGGGAATGCCTGCGGCTTTGAGGGCCGTGGCGGTACCGCCGCTGCTGACCAGTTCAAATCCAAATGCGTCAACCAATTGTTGAGCAAATGGAACCAGTCCTGTTTTATCCGAGGTACTCAGAAGTGCCAGACGTGCCATGGGTTCGCTAACCTTGTTTATCGATTCAATGCCTTTACCAGCATAGAAGGGGATGTTCCCCGTTGTCGTCCCCAAGGGCGATCGCTAAGCTGCGCAACAACAGTCCACAGAGCCCAAAAAGCGGGATCCCAACCCAGCCTAGCTAGCCCGGAAGAGGCCATGTTCTCTTGCTGCGTTATGCATCCCGCCTAAATGGTTTTCGTTACACCTGTAGGGGCGCACGGCTGTGCGCCCCTACGAGAGGTTTTACGGTTTTACGTTAGTATCCC
>JBAVRC010000106.1:0-7595 GCA_049694615.1 Thermosynechococcaceae cyanobacterium
GCGCGACCTTATTGATTCCGCTGCGAAACTGCGCGGCAAAAGTCGCACCGCCTTTGTTTTAGATGCAGCCCACCAAGAAGCCCAAGATACGCTCCTCGATCAGCGGCTTTTTAGATTAAACGAGCAGCAATGGGCCGCTTTTACCCAAGCCTTGGATGCTCCGCCTTCTGCTAATGCTGCCTTGGCTGAAATTTTAGCGACTCCAGCACCGTGGGAATAATCCATACCCCACCAGAACCGCTTGGCCCAGACCATGACCTCTCCAACTTCGACTGCGGCGAAATCGTCCTGAACGATTGGCTCATCAAACGTGCGCTGAGAAATCATCTGGAGGGGGCATCACGGACCTATGTCATCGCTGTCGATAAAGTCGTCGTCGCCTACTATTGTCTGGCTGCTGGATCGGTAGACAGTGAAATCGCACCAGGTAAGGTGAAACGCAATATGCCAGATCCCATTCCAGTCATTGTCCTGGGACGGTTGGCCGTCGATTTGCGCCATCAAAAGGCTGGCTTGGGCAAAGGGTTGATCAAAGATGCCTACCTCAGAACCCTCAACGCTGCGGAATTAGTTAGTGCCAGAGCGCTTCTGGTTCATGCCCTCCACGACAACGCCAAATCATTCTATGAGCGTTGCGGATTTATCGCCTCGCCCATCCAACCTCGAACCCTCATGCTGCCCATCAAAGACATCAGAACCGCGATCGCCTAGCTCAACCCAACCGCAATCAGGGCATCGATTCATAGACTGATCCCGCGATCGCGTTTGAGTTCCAGCTTTTGTTTCTGTACTTGCAGTATTTGCCGCTGAAGTTCAAACTTGTTCATGGTAAGTCTGGCTTGGCACCCATACAAACCTCCATTCTCCGTTAGACTCAATTTCAATGATTTCTTTCGCCACAATAACCACAGCCATTTACGAGGACAATTTATGACTTGGCGCACCTTGAGTCGCTCGGTAATTGGAACCCGTCACGAACGACTGTTGCTGCCCTGTCAAGATGCCAGTGGCGATCGCCAACTGGGAGATCTGCTTTTGGGGGCGATCGCGGATGGAGCGGGTAGTGTTCCCCATAGCGATGTGGGGGCAACTTTGGCAGTGCAAACCGCCCTGGACTACCTGGAAAATTTAGATGGCTGGTTGCAGCCCAGCGATCATCCCACCTGGCCAACGTTGCAAAAACCCCCCTCCTTTGCTCAGGCACGGCGTTTGTTTGAGCGCACCGTGACCAAGGTCAGATTGGCGCTGCAACAATGTGCTGAGCATCATTACTACAACTTTGAGGATTTAGCCTGTACCCTGATCCTGTTTGCCGCCACGCCCCATTGGTTAGTCGCTATGCAAATTGGCGATGGGTTTATCGTGACCCGATCTCGCGAGGCGACCTTTCAACTGTTGTTTCGTCCCGACAAAGGGGAATTTATTAATCAAACGACGTTTGTCACTAGTGCTCCTGCGATCGCCGAGATGCAGGTTGGGGTGATTGCCGAGCCACCACAATTTATTTGCGCTGCGTCAGATGCCTTTGAACGACTGGCCCTTCGGTTCAGTGACTGGACGCCCCATCCGCCCTTTTTTAAGCCGTTGGAGGAGTATCTGCTGGAAACGCCAGTTCCGGCTGAGGACGATACCTATATTATAAATTTTTTGAAGTCCGAATATTTGAATCATCACACCGATGACGATAAGACGCTTTTACTGAGTCTTCAAACAATGGAACGGGGTATTGGAACCGTTCCAATCAGACGCATGTCTGCAGCCGAGAATTAGATTCTGAGTGGTGTTCTTTACAGGCCAATCCCAACAACTTTACACTCCCCTAAAATTATGAATTCTAGGGGAGTGTCACCCACATTCCGCAGGTAGGGATTTAGAATGACGTGAGTTCGACACGAGAAAATGACTTGGGGCAGAGTTTGGAACCCTTTGTTATTAATGGGAGGTGTGTGAGCGATCGCATCACTCGATCGCAAGAACAAACCCAGGAAGAACTGCTTCCCCCGTTACAGTCGCCGGAAGTGGTAAGACTTCAACAACTTGGCCTGTGCGGTAAATTTCAACCGTGCGATCTTGAGGATTAATCAACCAGCCCAATCTCAATCCACTGGCTAGATATTCCTGCATCTTGTCTTGCAACGGTTTCAGTCGATCGCTCTCGGATCGCAGCTCAATGACGAAATCAGGACACAGCGGCGGAAATTTCTGGCGCTGCTCTGGCGTTAAAACCTCCCATCGCTCCAGACTCACCCACGCTGCATCAGGAGAGCGATCGCCCCCACCCGGCAGTTTGAACACTGTCGATGAGCTAAAGACCAATCCTAAACCCGTTTGCTCATTCCAGACAAAGAGTTTTGCAATTAACCGTGCTTCGCGACTGCCACTCTCGCCGCCAACTGGGGACACAATGATCAATTCTCCTTTGGGGCTACGCTCCATCGCCACATCTTTGTTCGCCATGGACAATTCGTAAAACTGCTCGTGGCTCAGTTTTTGCGTCAATGGCTCTAGATTTAAGACAATGGCCGTCATCGAAAACATCCGCGATCGCAGTGTCCTTATTTTAGGCGATCGCCAAGGCAAACTGCGGCAGCCCCTGCGATCGCTGAAGCAAACTGGCATTAGGGCAATCATTGCGATCGCTTTGTCTAAATCAAACGTCAAGACCCTGCTCCTAATCCGTCATCAGATCCATCTTATCCTTGCGATTCAAGGATCCATGGGTCTCAGTCTGTTGAAATGGAGTGCAGGACTCAACTGAATATTCCATATCATAGGAAAACAGCCTGAACGCAAGGTTGAAGAGGAACCCTATGTCTGCGATCATCTCGACTAGTTTTCGACAGAAAGAGATCCTCGATGTGCTGTTGCGGCATGGATGGGATTACATGCGACAGCTTTTGACGATTGGCAAGGCTGAAAAACCTGAAATTCCAACTCCTGACATCCTTCGCAATATTTTGACCGAATTAGGTCCGGTCTATGTCAAATTAGGCCAACTGTTGAGTACTCGCCCAGATCTGTTGCCGCCCGACTATATTCAGGCCCTGAGCACCCTGCAATCCAACGTCCCACCCGTTGCCCCAGACCAAATTGAAGCCGCTATCCGTGCCCAACTCACCCAACCCCCAGACGTTGTTTTCCAGACAATTAACTACCAGGCGATCGCCGCTGGCTCCATTGCCCAAACCCATCAAGCAACCCTCGTCGGGGGTCGGCCAGTGGCAATCAAAATCCAACGTCCCGGTATTGAGGCGATTGTGGCGCGCGATATTGCTCTGATTAAGGCGATCGCCGCTTTGGTAGCTGGCACAGACTTCGGCAAATATTACGACATCGTGGGCTTAGCCGATGAATTTAGTCAGGCCCTGCAAGCCGAGTTGGATTTTACTCAAGAGGCCAACTACACCGAACAACTGCGCCATAACCTCGCCAAGGGACACTGGTTCGATGCGCAGCGGATTGTTGTCCCGGAAATTTATCGGCCCTTGACCACCCAAAAAATGCTGGTGATGGAATGGCTGGATGGCGTACCCATTTTGTCCGCCTTGCTCCAGGGCCAAGGGTATGACGGAAACATTGAGGCAGAACGAAAAGCACTCACCACTCAGGTATTTCGCTGCTTTTTTCAGCAATACCTGGTGGATGGGTTCTTTCATGCCGATCCCCATCCCGGAAATTTGTTTTATCTCACCGATGGCCGGATTGCCATCTTGGACTGTGGCATGATGGGGCATCTCGATCCGCGTACTCGCTCTGCCTTGGTCGAACTGATCCTCGCCATTGTCGATTTGGATTCCCAACGTTGCACACAACTGACGTTACAACTCGCGGAAGCAACGCAACCCGTCGATCTATCCCGTTTAGCGAAAGACTACGATCGCCTCCTGAAAAAATTTACCAACGTGAGCCTCGCTCGCATCAATACCAGCGAAGCCTTTTATGAAATCTTGCAAGCTGCCCGTTTAAACCACTTGCGTTGGCCTGGAAACATCGGTTTATTTGCCAAATCGCTGACCAACTTGGAGGGGGTGGGACGGCAATTTTATCCAGACGTTAACGTCGTGGCGGAAATCCAACCCTTAATGACAGAGATGTTCCAACGTCAATTTATCGGCAATCATCCCCTGCAAGATATTTTAAGAACGGCGTTGGAATTCAAAACACTCTCTCTTGAAGCCCCTCGCCAGTTTGGTTTTTTGCTCAACCGTCTCAGTTCCGAGACGCTGAAGTTTAATATCGCAATCCAAGATCTTGATGAACTCCGTCGCAGTCAAGACGATGCGGCAAATCGTCGCTCTTTCAGTACGATTGTGGGGTCGCTCGTGATCGGTGCAGCCATTATTTCTACTGGGGCACAAACCCCCCAGCTCGAATTGATCAGCAATATTCTGTTTGGTGTGGCCAGTTTTCTGGGGTTATGGCTTATTGTCAAGATTCTCAAATCAGGTCAGTTGAGGTAATGAGGGGGGATTCAGGGGCAACAACTTGCCGTCCTTGCCCAGGCGAAATTGTTGACCGCGCCAAACAATGCGATCGCCCATCAACCCATAACACCACAGGCCAAAACTCAGCAGATCGCGTAGGGGAATCAGCCACAACCATTGAGCTGCCACCTCATCCTGCAAACAATGTACGCCGACCACCCAGCCCATTAATACCCTCATGCTCCAAACCAGGGCCAATACCGCCCAACCCAAAACGGATCCCTGACTAAAGAGCAGAAATAGTAAACTCATGGCAACGCCATGGGAAAAAATCAGCCCTAGGTAGCCACCAAAATTCGATGCGCGGGTACAACGATTCCACCGCGTTTGATGCTGAATCAGATCTGTCAGCGTTTGCGTATCTAGCGCATGCTCCACCACATAGTCCGACAGCACAACCCGATACCCAGCCTGTACCGGAAGATTGCCCAACATGAAATCGTCAGCCAGATAATCGGCGATCGCCTCAAATCCGCCAATTTTTTGTAACACCGATTTCCGAATCAAAATGCTCGATCCCATGGCAAATTTCATCCATCCCAACTGTCGAGCCGCTAAAACACCGGCATGGAAATCCGTTGAAATGGACAGGGCCTCCAAGGTAGCGATGAGACCATAGGCCCGTGACCGATAGAGGCAGGTCACCACCCCGGTCTGCAAATCTTGAAAGGGTTGAACGATGTGTTTTAAGTAATCTTTGCCAACCCGAATATCGCTATCAGAAATGAGCAACAAATCATATCGAGCATAGGGAACAATATTAGCCAGATTGCTGACTTTTAAGTTATTCCCTATGACCCGATCATTAATGGCTAGACGAATATCGACATGGGGGAAATCCGCTATAATTTTTCGTAACACCGGAATGGCTGAATCTTCACTATCCCTGACGCCAAAAATAATTTGATAGACGGGATAATCTTGTTGGCAAAACGAGCTGAGTTTCTCGTAGCTATCGCGATCCAAACCACAAATGGGTTTTAAAATGGAAATGGGTGGGCAATATTTCGATTGGGTCAAGGCAGGAATCGAAAAAAATGAAAGGCTCGCATAGATTGAATAGCTATAGAATCCAAGGGCGAGCAAGCTGAAAATCAGAAAGAAAAGAGTCATCAGGGGTTTTAGGGGACAGCAGTAGTAGAGTTCTGGATTCGATATGTTTGAAATTTTATTATTTTATTTATCTATATTTTTAGACTTAGATTGTGAATTTAGTTAAGCGATAAAAGTACTTTGATTTTCTCCGGAAATATAATAAAGCAACGGTATATCGCAGGCATTACAGCCGCTGTTTAATTTCTTGACTTTTACAGGGTACACTGTGAACGCATTGGATGTGCCATTCGCCGGGACAACCCCATCGAGTCTGTCCGGTTTACTGAACCCATGCATTGTTGCACAAACCCCTGAAACCCCTGAGCCCTATGGTTTCTATTGCCCGTAAAACCCTTTTTCATGATTTAGTCACCTTAATGGTGGCCCAAGCAGGCATTATGTTTTCGGTGAGCCTGGTGACGGTTCAGGTCGGTTTGTTTTACGGGTTTACCCGATCAACCAGCACCATTGTGGACCATTCTCAAGCCGATCTTTGGGTGGTGTCCTCTCAACTGCGGCAACTGGATCTCACCTTGCCCATTCCCTATCGGCGTTTGGCAGAAGCGCAAAAGGTAGCAGGGGTGGATCGGGCCGAAGCCTTTATTTTTCAAAGTGTGGTGTGGCAACAGTCGGCCCAGGCGATCGCCCCAGTCACCGCCATTGGCCTAGAGCCGCAGTCCCAACTGTTTCCCCTCAGTCCCATCGTTTCCGGTCGCTTGGATAACCTGCATCAACCCTATACTGCCCTGGTCAACGACTCGGATTTGTCCACCTTAAAGGTGGCGGGCATCGGCGGTAAGGCCAAAGTGGGTTCACTGCAAGTCGAGGTGGTAGGTCTCACGAAGGGGTTGCGGTCTATGGTTTCGGATCCCTTTTTGTTTACCTCCCTGGAAAATGGGGCGACCCTCATCAAAGCGAACGACAACGCCAGCCAATCCTTTCCGAAACAGCCGCCCGCGCTGACGCCCGATGACAACATTACGGCGGTTTTGGTTCGCGCACAGCCGGGACAGGATATGGCCCAACTCAAAGCCCGTCTAAAGGCCAAGATCCCTGATGCCCAAGTCTACACGCGATCCGAACTATCGCAAATGACCCAAACCTATTGGCTCAACAATACCGGGGTGACCTTTATTTTGGGGTTGGGGGCCGTGGTGGCGATCGCCGTTGGCACGGTGGTGGTCAGCCAGGTGCTGTACACATCGGTAATTCGCCATCTGGGTGAATTTGCCACCCTCAAAGCCATGGGTGCCTCGAATCGATTTTTGTATCGTCTGATTTTGGAACAGGCCCTTTGGATGGCCATTCTGGGCTATATTCCCGGTATGGGGCTTTGCTTGGCCCTGGGGGCTTGGACCCTGCAAGCCCAAGCCATTCAAATTCTGGTCACCCCCTTAAGTGCGGGGGGCGTGTTTGGGTTAACCCTGGTTATGTGTTCCAGTTCCGCTATCTTTGCCATTCAGAAAGTTGTTGCCCTAGATCCGGCCCTTGTGTTCAAGCCAGCCTAGTTATGCACCCTAAACAACGCTTTGCTATTGTCAATGGCGACGATTTTGGATTTTCTCCCGGCGTGAATGCCGCCATTGTTCAGGCCCATCAGCACGGGGTGTTGACCAGCACCAGTTTGATGGTAACGGGTGCGGCCTTCCCGGAGGCGATCGCTTTAGCCCAAGCCCATCCTGACCTTGCCGTGGGGTTACACCTCGTGTTGGTGTGCGGCAAGTCTGCCTTACCCCCGGAGCGCATTCCCCATCTGGTGGATTCTCAGGGCCAGTTCCCCGACAATCCCACCCAGGCGGGGTTGCGGTATCAGTTCAGCCCAGCGGCCCGTCAGGAATTGCGCTTAGAGATCCGTGCCCAACTTGAACAATTTCGTCAAACGGGACTGCCCTTGGCCCATGTGGATGGCCATTTGCATTTACATGCCCATCCCGTGGTCCTGGATATCCTGATTGATCTGGCCCCAGAATTTGGTATTCGGGTGATCCGGCTCCCCTATGAGGAGTTGCGCCTGAC
>JBAVRC010000107.1:0-2970 GCA_049694615.1 Thermosynechococcaceae cyanobacterium
GGGTGCAAACCGGACAGTGGATTCTCTTAAATGGTCATCGGGGCGAGGTTTATGCCTATTCGGCGGAAGCGGCTCGTTCCGTGCAGTTGGCGTTGCCTGATCCGCCTCTGTCCGGCCAGACTGCGCAACCCTGTCCATCGACGAATGTTCAGGTGCTGGTTAATTTAACTCAGCCGATGGGATGGGAGAAAGCACAGCAGGTACCAGTAGATGGCGTGGGACTGGTGCGGGGAGAATGGTTGCTCCTCAGCGATGCATCGCTCTCTCATGGCAGGGGAGAATGGCATCCCAATGCCATTCATGTTGCCTTAAAACAACGGATGCGTGAGACGCTAGACACCCTGGTTGAGGCGTTTGCGCCGCGTCCGGTGTACTATCGGGCTGCCGATTTACGGACCGCTGAGTTTGATTTTTTAAGGCATCGAGAGGCCCCTAGCCCCGTTGAACACAATTCGGATTTGGGACTGCGGGGTACCTTGCGGTTTGGCCAAGATGCGCAACTGTTCGAAATGGAATTGTCGGTTCTTAAAGCCGTGTTGCAGGGCGGGAATCGCAACCTGCGGTTAATTTTGCCCTATGTGCGATCGCCCCAGGAGGTGAAGCTCTGTCTGCAAAAAATAAAAGCAGCGGGCCTTGCCCCCCAAGACCTGCCCCTTTGGATGATGGCCGAAGTGCCTTCCGTGGTCTATGCCCTGGATGAGTACGTTTCCTTAGGGATTCAAGGCATTGCCATTGGCCTGAGTGACCTCACCCAGTTGTTGTTGGGGATAGACCGCAATCACCCAGCTTTTGCAGATATTCTGGCGCAAAATCGCTTTGTGGTTGAAACCGCAGTCAAGCAACTGGTGCAAAAGGCTTCGTCCCTTGACATACCCTGTTTGTTGTACGGGTCTTTGGATGTTTTGAACCATGAGGCTTGGCTAGACGCTCTGATCCGGAGCGGACTCTCTGGTATTTCGGTCAACCTGGATGCGGTTATTCCCACCCGTTGGGCGATCGCCCAGGCAGAGCGCCGTCTTGCCGATGGGTTAACTTCAGTCGAGCCCCTGACCTAAAAGCCCAAAACCTTGAGATAATGAAAGCCGTGTTCATGAATGTTCCATGCAAACCTACCATTACCTACTCGCCAGCCAGAAGTTCTTAATTGACGAAGAACCGCTCCATGAAGTGTTTGATGAGCGCCATCGCCATTACCGCGACCATCAAAAAGACATTGATTTTTGGCTCGTGAAACAGCCGTTGTTTTTAGACGCGCCAGAACTTGCGCAGGTGAAGGCCCAATGTCCTCAACCTTGCGCAGCTATTGTGTCTACGAACTTGCAGTTCATCCAATGGTTAAAACTGCGGTTGGAGTATGTGTTGATGGGATCCTTTACGGCTCCATCCAACACCATCCCTGATCCCCTCGCCTCAGCAGAGCTGGTGCGCTAAAGAAAGTGGGCTTTGTACGCAACAATAACGCCGGCTGGCCCCCAGGCCCAAGCCATTGCCACACCGAGGATAGAGCCAGCAATCACTTGGGTGGGGGTATGGCCTAACAGCTCTTTGAGACGATTTTCGTTGAAGACCGGATGTTCTTGAAATAGCTCGTCGATAATTTGATTGAGAATGCGGGCTTGCTTCCCGGCGGCTTGACGAACCCCAGCAGCATCGTACATGACGATCACGGCAAAGACCATGGCGATCGCAAATTCAGTCCCGTCCCAGCCTTTGAGTTGCCCAACGCCAGCCGCTAGGGCCGTTACAAAGGCTGAATGAGAGCTGGGCATCCCCCCCGTTCCGACTAAAACGCGGAGATTGATTTTGCGGTGTTTGATGTATTCAATGGGAAGCTTGAGAATTTGGGCAACAATACTGGACGCAAAAGCAATCAGTAAAACCTGATTGTGGATGATGTTGCCAAAGTCTTGCATATCGGCGAGTCCTAACCTGTCAAAAACCTTCGTCGTACGAATGGAAAGCGATCAGTCTCCCCGGTCCAGCGTTGTCCACTAGGATTTGCGGTCTGTAATAAAGTCTGCGATCGCCATTAAGGGTAAGGCTCTTTCGCCAAAGCCGACCAAAACCGACTTGGCCTGGTCCACCAGTTGCCGTGCTTGGCGGCGGGACTCGTCAATCCCCCAAAGACTGGGATAGGTTGCCTTTTGCGCTTGCAGATCTTTCCCGGCAGTTTTGCCCAATTCTGCATCAGTGGCTGTGATATCGAGTACATCGTCAATAATCTGAAAGGCCAAGCCGATATTGCGGGCGTACTGGGTTAGACGATCTAAGGTTGAACTATCGGCACTGGCCAGTTCGGCCCCGGACACCACTGCCGCTTCTAGCAACGCGCCTGTTTTATGCCGATGGATAAAGGTGAGGGTCTCCAGGCTAATATTGGGTTCGCCTTCCGAATCGAGATCGACCACTTGTCCGCCCACCAGTCCTGTGGCTGCCACGGCGTGGCCCAGACGCGCCACCACCTTCAGGAGCCGCTCAGGCTGTACGCCCCTCGTATGAATGGCCACGTACTCGAAGGCATAGGCCAACAAACCATCCCCAGCCAAAATAGCGATATCTTCGCCAAAGGCTTTGTGATTGGTGGGTTTACCCCGCCGAAAATCGTCGTTGTCCATCGCGGGCAAATCATCATGGATGAGCGACATCGTATGAATCATTTCCAGGGCACAGGCCGTGGGCATCGCCATCTCCAACGTACCGCCCGCCAGTTCGCAGGTGGCCAGACACAGAATGGGCCGGAGTCGCTTTCCGCCTGCCAGTAAGGAGTAGCGCATGGAATCATAGATCTTTTCAGGATAAACCACGTCGATGGATGCATCTAACGCAGACTCCACCATCTCGCGGCGTCGATTCAAATAGCTCATCAGATCGAACGGATTGGCCTCAGGGTGAGCCATCTTGGTTATCGATGAGACGGTAGATGTTTTGTCTGCGGAAATCATGGCGAAACCCTTCCTCGACCCTCTATGT
>JBAVRC010000108.1:0-2185 GCA_049694615.1 Thermosynechococcaceae cyanobacterium
CAGTTGGCCCAGTTTGCCATCCCCCACGACCAGGATGTGATC
The DNA here is from genome assembly GCA_049694615.1 of Thermosynechococcaceae cyanobacterium. Taxonomy (GTDB): domain Bacteria; phylum Cyanobacteriota; class Cyanobacteriia; order Thermosynechococcales; family Thermosynechococcaceae; genus JAAURS01. Next base: position 43 of record JBAVRC010000108.1, read on the forward strand.
GCCGTGCCCCAGGGGGACCTGTTGCTGAATTTCCAGGGCTGCCGCCAACGGCTCAGTAAAGGTCGCCGCATCCGTTGAGACCGACTCCGGCACCACATGCAAATTCTGCACCGGCAAACGCAGATAGTTGGCAAACGCACCGTCTCGATTCACAATACCCAGCACCGTCCGCTGTTCGCAATGGGTGGGATGACCGCCCAAACAAAATCGGCATTGCCCGCATACCGCATTAATTTCGCCAACCACCCGTTGTCCGATCAGCTCATCGGGTCCCTGTTCCACCACGCCGACAAATTCGTGACCAAGCACGCCCGTATAGGGGTAGTATCCCCGGAGCAGTTCCAAATCCGTGTTGCAAACCCCCGCCTGGAGTACCCTCACCAACGCCTCCCCCGGTGGGGGACTGGGGATAGGTAAATCGGTGCGCAATTGTAATTGTCGGTCGGCTAACCAAAGTCCGTTCATAGGCAACCGTTAAACCTAGAATTTTAGCTTCATCTTCTCGCAAAGTCTGGTAGTTTGAGAAACATCCTCTTGAATTCCTTCTTAGTGATACGCGCTGCCCCATGAGAAAAGTCTTTGTCCTCGATACCAACGTTTTATTGCACGATCCAGCTTCTCTGTTTCGCTTTGAGGACAATGACGTCATACTGCCCATCACCATTATTGAAGAACTGGATCGGTTCAAGAAGCTCACGGAAACCACGGGGCGAAATGCCCGCTATATTTCCCGGACGCTCGATGAGTTACGTCAGCAAGGACATTTGGTGGAAGGTATTGCCCTCAAGAATGGCGGCACCCTGAAAGTGTCGCTCTGCCATCAAGAAACCCTCAAAGAACTTCCGGTGGAGCTGGAAGGGGACAAGGGCGATAACGCAATTTTGGCGGTTGCGCTGGAACTCAAACGGCTCTCCCAACAGGATGTAGTGCTGGTTAGCAAAGATACCAATCTGCGCATTAAGGCCGATGTGCTAGGTATTGCGGCGGAAGACTATGAAACCGATAAGGTTGATATTGGAGATTTATACACGGGCATGGCCGAGGTCTATGCCAGTGCCGAGGATATTAATCTTTTGTTTAAGCAGGGGGGGATTTCCCTGGAAGACACCTTTTGTCCCCACCAAGCGATCACCTTAATTGATAGCCTCAACCCATCCCATACGGCCCTAGCGATGGTCGATGGCAGCAGCGGCAAACTGATTCCCCTCCATAAATTGCCCCATAATGGCGTGTCGCGGATTCAAGCCCGCAATCGGGAGCAGCAGTTTGCCCTCGACTTGCTGTTGCGGGATTCGATTTCTTTGGTAACGCTGGTGGGAAAGGCGGGGACGGGCAAAACCCTCTTGGCGATCGCCGCAGGGTTGTACAAAGTAGCCGACGAACGGCAGTATAGCCGTTTGTTGATCGCGCGCCCTGTGATTCCGATGGGCAAAGATATTGGTTATCTGCCGGGGGATATTAAGGAAAAACTAACCCCTTGGATGCAGCCGCTCTACGATAATTTCGATCTCATTTTTGGCACCCAAGATAGTAGCGGCCAGCCCTCCCATTGGCGACATGGCCATGAAGAATTAATCGAGCGGGGGTTATTGCAAATTGAACCCTTAACTTATATTCGCGGACGTACCATTCCCAAACAGTTTTTGATTGTGGATGAAGCGCAGAACCTAACGCCCCATGAAGTTAAAACCATCTTGACCCGTGCTGGGGAAGGCACCAAAGTCGTGCTGACCGGAGACCCAGATCAAATCGATAATCCTTATGTCGATGCGGCCAGCAATGGCTTGACCTACGTCGTCGAGCGATTTAAGCATGAATCCCTAGCGGGACATATTACCCTCTATCAGGGCGAACGCTCGGCCCTCGCAGATCGAGCCGCATTTTTACTTTAAATCTTAAAATTTATTTTAGGAAACATACCCATGAAAAAATTGATTCGGGGTTTGCGAGAGTTTAAAACCAATTATTTTGCCACCCATCAAGATCTTTTTATTGAATTAACCCAAGGGCAAAAACCCAGGGTTTTGTTCATCACCTGTTCTGACTCGAGGATTGTCCCCAACTTAATTACCCAGGCCGAAGTCGGAGAGCTATTTATCATTCGCAATGCCGGCAATATTATTACACCCTTTGGTGCGTGCAA
>JBAVRC010000109.1:0-10799 GCA_049694615.1 Thermosynechococcaceae cyanobacterium
CTCACTTAGAGACTGCCCTTATGCGCCTGAGGGATCTCATGAACCGTTTTGTAAACCGCATTTTACCTCCTTTATTTGGGAGTAGGTTTCAATTTTTCTCTCCCCAGAGTGATTAAAGAGGGTTAGATATTGCGCCCTGAGCACGTTGTCCTGAGCTTGCCGTTGGCGTAGCCTCGCCTTTGGCGATAGGGAAGTCGTAGCTTGCTTCCCGTAGGGTAGGGTGCAATATCACACGGACGGTGCAATCTTTTCTGGAAATCGCCTAAGGCTTCGTCCAACGGTGCCGATAAGCTCTCTTTGCATTGCCCACAACATCGACCTACTTGTCGTTTTCAATGGATTGTTCCAATGAGACTGGCCATTTGACGCTTCTGAAATCCTTTCTATTGGATCTTTTGACCGCAACTGCCATCAATTGGACCACTGCATGGGTATTTGGCTGCGTCGATGGAGTTTTTGCTAGGGACTTTTTGTGTGTTGGGATGAGTTCATTCTCATCCCTTTTTGTCTTTTTGGCACCCTCCCCCATCTCCTGGATGCGCCTCTGCGATACCTCCATTACTATAGAAGTGGAGGTTTAGCTTATGTCTCGCAAGGATCGTTTTCATCAAGCTGTTCGGAAAGCTTTAGAAAAAGAAGGTTGGACCATCACTCACGATCCCCTCCCCTTGAAGGTTGGCACCCTGAGACTCCAAGCAGACCTAGGCGCAGAAAAGTTGATTGCGGCCCAAAAAGATAATCAGAAAATTGCTGTAGAAATTAAAAGTTTTCTCCGAGCTTCAAAAATCACTGACTTCTATCAAGCCTTTGGGCAATTTCTTCCCTATAAAGTAGCCTTAAAAAGGGTGGAACCAGATCGAATGATTTACCTCGCGATTCCTGACTCTACCTATGAAGCATTATTTGGAGAGATTTTGATTCAAGATCTCCTCGAAGAATACCCCGTCAAATTGATCATCTACAATTCCGACAAGGAGGAAATTAAGTCATGGATAGACTAGAACTTTATCGCAAGAGTGTCAAAACTTTTCTAAAACAGTATGCAGACTCCATCACTCAACATCCGGAACCTGGTGTAGAAGTTGAGTTGGTCTTCGATCTTGAGAACGATCGATACCTTCTCTTAGATGTTGGTTGGGAAGGAGAAAAGCGAGTTCATCACTGCATCTTTCATTTTGATATAAAAGATGGAAAAATCTGGCTCCAGGAAAATAATACGGATACTGACGTTGACGAAAGTCTCGAAGAAATGGGCATCTCCAAAAAAGAAATTGTAGTCGGCTTCCACCATCCTTCTATGCGTGAATACTCCGACTATGCATTGGCGTAAGCCCCTCAATCGACCACCGTCTTAATCCTAGACTGATCTTCCCCGACAGTAGCGCTCAATCATGACTCAAGCTCCCAGTACACCGCTCGTGGTTGGCCGCGTAAACCGTACAACCTGGGGTAGTATCCCCACCTCCAGAAGAATGAGAGCCTTGTAATATTTCGTTACAATTAGGCGAGATAGACGAAAAGTCTTTCCTCGAACCTCATTCAAGGTCGCTGCTATGAACAGCAATATCCGAGCCGGGAGCCTCTTCGGTATTCCCTTCTATATCAATCCTTCCTGGTTTTTAGTCCTAGGACTGGTTACCCTCACCTATGGAAATGGGTTAGCGAATCAATTCCCCTTCTTAACCGGAGGCATCCCGCTTCTCTTGGGTTTAGCCACTGCTTTGCTAATGTTTGCTTCCGTGGTAGCCCATGAGTTAGGGCATAGCGCTGTGGCGCTGCGTCAAGGGATTCGGGTCAATTCCATTACCCTCTTTCTTTTTGGCGGTCTGGCTAGCCTTGAAAAAGAATCCCAGACCCCAGCAGGCGCATTTTGGGTGGCGATCGCAGGTCCACTGGTCAGCTTTTTACTCTTTGGCATCGCTACCCTCCTTGGGTCCACCCTTCACCTGACTGGACCCGCTGGCTCCATTCTGGGGCTATTAGCCTACGTCAATCTTTCTTTGGGCGTCTTTAATCTGATTCCCGGCCTCCCCCTCGATGGCGGCAATATCCTGAAGGCAGCGGTTTGGAAGATCACCGGAAATCCTTATAAAGGGGTAAAGTTTGCCAGCGGCGTGGGTCAATTCTTCGGTTGGATCGCGATCGCATCTGGCGTTTTGCCCTTCCTGATCTCCGGCAGTTTTGGCAATATTTGGAACGTCCTGATTGGTGCGTTCCTGCTACAAAATGCAGGGAGATCGGCTCAGTATGCGAGGGTTCAGGAGCAATTTGAGGGCTTAACCGCTGCCGATGCCGTGACGCCGAATGGCCCCATCGTGTCAGGCCAGCTCTCGCTCAGAGAATTTGCAGACCAGATCGTCCTCGGCAACGACAAGAACTGGCGACAGTTTTTGGTCATCAATCACGAGGGTCAACTGCTGGGAGTCATCGCCGTGGATACCCTGCACACAATCCCAACGGATCGCTGGGAAAGCACCCCGGTCAGCTCACTCGCAAAATCCCTTGAAGCATCTGCCACCATCGACTCCGAGCAACCGCTCATGGATGTGGTGCAGCGACTTGAAGCAAATCGGCTCTCGAACTTAACCGTGATCCATAATGGCTTTTTGGTTGGCCTTTTAGAGAAAGCCTATATCTTAGATCTGCTCCAGCAGCGCAGACAGACCAGCCCCGTTTAAACACGAAGGATTTTGTTGAATACTTGAACATCCCGGATGCGTGCAGCTCGGGATGTTTTTTAGGGTTGATGCGGGATAGAGCATAAAGCGGGACACCCAATCAGCCCTCACCGCAAGCTCCCAAGAGGGTGGCTGTATCTTCACGGGTGGAGTGGCCTAACTTCGGTTTTCTGTCCAGTTCTACTGACCCATCGGATTGCTAAACACTCCAGGCAATTAAAAACGATCCAGCAATATAGGCAAACGCCTCAATAAGTCCTGCGCCAACATTCGGAATACTTTGGTGCACAATCTCATCCGAAATCTTCACCCCCGGCACCAAAACCACATCAGCCACCCAGCGAATCGCCACCAGGGCCAACAACCCCAACCCTAACAGGAATCCATATTCGCCCAAACTCACCGACCAATTCTGAAACTCCGGCGAAAACGCCATCCCCACCACATTGCCCGTGGCCACCAGCAACCCAGCCAGCGCCACCCCAGCAGCAGGATTATTCCGCCGCCGAATCTCGCCAAACACATTGTAAGAGGCCATCCACGGATAGAGGTAACTCATCCCCACCAGCACCGCCATCCCCATGGCCCAGCACGCCAAGCCCACCAGCCAACTGCCCCCAGGCCCCGCTAAGGCCGTGCTGAGGATCAACCCATTGGCAATATGCAGTCCAGCTTCCACCGCCGCCGCACCCAGATTTTGCTCCTGCTGGATCTCTCTCGCGCTATCGCAGTGACGGAGAATCAGGCGATCGCCCACCCAAGCCCCTGCCAACATCAGCACAATGGTCAGCGCACCATAGCTGGCCAGGGTTTTTACTTGCAGCAGCCACCCCGCCATCGGCTGGGACAAAACCCCCGACAGAGCCGTGACGAACCCCAGATAATAGCCAACCAAGGCGATCGCCACAGCCGGATTATCGCGGACAAAGAGTTCTTCATTGAGTGCAATGCGGCGGAATACCCGTTGGTAGAGAAATTGCCCCAACCAAAATAAACCAAACCCGATGACCAGATTCATGACCGTTAAGGCAACTTGCTCAACTAGGGGTTGGGGCATGAGTCTTCTCCCAAATGCAGACGATTGAACACTGACACTAGCGTATCCGCTAAGCGATCATAGAAAAAATAATCATGGGCACCCATCGTCGTCGCAACCGTGCCGCCAAACTGTCCCTTAAACTGCGAAAACTTGGCATAGCTGTGGTGCGGATTGCGGCTGTAGCCGTAGAAATCGTAGCGATCGCACCCCTTCCCTTTGGCCCGTTGCAGGGCCGCCCAATGGAGACCGTAGCTCGCCATCGCCTCCGGGTGTCGCGCTGTGCGTCCGCCATAGAGGTAAGTGGCTTGTTTGCCCCAATAGACCAACAGCATGACCGCCAACACCTCCCCCTGCCAAGTGGCCAGACCAATCTCCGCCATATGGGCCGCAAACAGTGTTTGACACAGATTGATGAAATAGCCGTAGGGTTCGCCAAAAAATTGCTGGCGTTCAGCCGTATCCCAAAACACGTCGTAGAACGTGGGAATCGCTTGCGCATCACAGGTAAAGGTGGTTTCGACGCCATATCGCTGGCTCACCCGAATGTTATAGCGTCCCTTGGGTTTCATTGCAGCCAGCAGGTCCACCGCAGAAGGCCGCAGATCAATCCAAAGGGTTTCCGAGGGCAAGAGATCGACTGGGGCACGGACGAACCCTTGCAGCCAAGCCGGAGGCATCGACCAGAGGGGTTCAATACGCAGAGCGATCGCACCAAAATCCTGGGCAAGGTGTTGGGCTTGGGCCAGCAGCAAGGCCATTCCTTCCGCTTCTTGACCGCTGGGCAAACAAGGGCCACCGGGGGCTGTGAGGAGATTCGCACCGTGGGGTTGCGGATAGCCATAAAAGCAGCACCCGCCCACCAATCGTTCGGCTTGAAATAACCCGTAGCGAAAGGTTTGGAACCCCTCGCGTTCTTTAAAGTCAGCCCAAGCCCAAGCCTGCATAAAGCAACCCGTCGGCGACTGTTGCGTGAGCCAGTCCCAAGCTGAGCGATCAGTGGGGTAAAGCAATTGACAATGGAGCATGTTTGAAAGGGACAGACCCCTAAGCTAGGATTCCTGGTCTGGGTTTTGATGCAGATAATAAAGCCACCCACCGCCGATGACCATTATCCAAAAGCCAAACCAACCAAAGCCACCGCCATTGCTATAACCAGAGTTCCCAGAGTAGCCAGAGTTGTGGTAGATAGAGGAACCGCTATTGCCAGAGCGAAACCCACTGGACGAACTTCCGCCAAATCCCTTGGCATAGACCGCTTCCGGCGTCGCAAGGTTGGCCATAATGAGCGTGACCATTAAAACCGTCATCAGTTCGGCGGAATGAGTAGAAAGCGACGTCAGCGGTGCTCCCGTTTTTAGGGCAGTTGCCCACGCCTTTAAGTCCTGGGCCAGTTTGGGCGGTAGCGCTTTAGAGCGCTCCAGCAATGCCTCAGTCAGGGCTTTGGGGTCAATTTCTGCCAGCAACGATCGCAGGTAACCCATCCATGTCCCCGTCATCGCTGGGGTTTGATGATAGTGCTGCACAGGAATCAACGCCTGCAGCGATTCCAACCCCTGTGGGTCAAAGGCAGCTTGGCGCGATCGCCGCACCCATTCCAAGGCGATCGCCTCAAGCTGCATGGCATCGAGTGGGGCTATTTTGCCGCTGGAGGGCTCTTGGATCTCCCAAAAATCCGTCCAGTCTGACTCTTGCTGGGGCACCACCGCAGTCGCGTTGAGCAAGTAATAGAACAGGTAGGGCGTCGCGAGGGTATTGAGGTAGAGGTCGTGGCGACCAGCGGCGATCGCCGTGGGAAACCGAAACCGATCCAGCAAATCCGGTAGCGTCAGTTCCCTTAAATTCAGCGGTAGCGCGATCTGGGCCAAGTGCGATCGCTCAATCGATTCAGTCGCCGCCAGAAAGAACCCCCATTGGCCATACCCTAAACGGGCGAAGGATGGAATCGAGAGCTGCATCGGTTTAGGGGCAAAGCCTGCCGCCAACAGCGTTTGATAGAGACACCAAAACGCCGTTGGGGTGTGGGTGGGTGAAACACCATTGAGGGCAAACACCCCTCCGGGCACCAGCACGCGCCGCACTTGGGTAAACCACTCCAAACTCCAGACCGCCGTCTCCTCTGGACGGGTCGGGCAGGTAAAGTCGCCAATCACGACGTGGTAGCAAGCCTCCGGCAACTGCTGCACAAACTCAAACGCCTCGCGGGTATACACCGTCACCCGCTCCGCCCCCAGCGGTTGACCGATCTCGCCCTGAAGACTGCCCTGATTGTAGGGCGCAAATTCCGTGCGCCCGAGGGCCAAAACCGCCGCATCATAGTCCACCAGGGTGACATCGCGCACCTGGGGAAATCGCAACACATCGCGGGCCGCTAAGCCATCCCCACCGCCGCCAATCAAAACCCGGAGCGGTTCAGGGCCAAAACGCTGCACGGCCAAAGCCACGGCTGGAACCGTTAAATACTCGTGGTATACCGCTTCATCGGCGGTATCAAACTGCAAATTCCCGTTGATATAAAAGGCCAAACCCGTGGGGTGATGTTCGGTAAACAAGGTGGCCACCATGGTCTACACCCCCATCAGCATCAAAAAGAACCCGAATAAAACCATCCCCCACGCTAACATCAACTGTTGCTGGCGCGGCAGCCAAGCATTTTGCCATAGGGGATGCGGGGAAGCATCCACTGCCGCCACTCTAAAAGGCGGGAGACCCTGGGCAGGTCGATAGTCGGAAAAATCTTCAGGTTGCACTTCACGGGTGGAATACACCACCAGGCGATCGCCACTCCAGGCTTCCAGCGCCAGATTCCAAAGATGGGCTGCATCCCAGTAGTCCCAGGTGATGCGATCGCGATCGCAGGATTCGGTTTCATAGGTGCCTTGGGTCTGGGACTCAAACTGATACAGCCGATTAAAGAGCTGGAGTTGGGGATAAGGGGTCTCACCTGATCGCATCTGACGCGCCAGAACCGTCAACACCTCGACTTGGGTGGTCGGGTCGTAAATTTGAGGTGCCAATAATTCTTCTGCAATGTACCAATGCACTGCTGGCGAGGCATTGGCCGGATCCATTTCCCGCAAGAGGTAATATTCCTTGCCTGTGGTCGATTTCAACAACCACTCTTCCATCGCATACCCCTTGGGGTCGGTGTAGGTACTTTGGTCGCAAACCTGCCAACGCACGCCGAAGTAGGTCAGGCGATCGCCCACATTCAGGGATTGAAGCGTTGCGTCAGTGACAGATCCCGGCATAGATTTGCTGGCAAAAGTATGGAAGGTGTAACGGTCAATCGGATGCCCGCTACCGCAAACTGGCCAATAAGAGGTAAATCCCCAGACTAATCGTCGCAATTAACAAAAGGCTTACCATAGCACCCGGAATCATACATAACCGGATACCCCTGCACAGGGAGAAAGTTTCTCTAGCTTAGCCCTCTTTAATCACTCTGGGGGGAGAAAAATATTCCCAGAATCTGAAAGAGCCTATAGGCTATGCTTTTCATCACGTATTTCCTAACACTTTCATGAATTTGGAGGGGTTCAGCAAAGATCTTTGCCTAGAGAGGGTTTCAGATTTTTCTCTGATGAGAGTAACAAAAGAGGGTTAGCAGTGAGACGTAGCTTTGCAGGTGGCAGCATTTCAACGGCACTCATGCAGTGGGCTGTTAAACAAAGTCGAGACTGGGAGCATCTCAACTTTGCACCAAGCATAAATGCTTAGGCAGTTTTCTGTAATTGATGGGAAGTGGAGAAATAGCCATTGAGGTAGGCACATCAATGGCTGAGAACTTGTGGAACATTCTGTGCCTCCCATTGTGCGCCTGATAGCTTGACTCGTCTACTAATCTGTTTAATGGCTGACTCAACCGCCCCCGAACCAATGTCAAACCCTTCGAGTTGGAGATATTCATAATTGGGAATTCGAGTGCGATGTTTTTGAAGATACGCCACAAAATTGAGGGTTTTTGAGCTTTTGCATCCCTTAAATTCTGCAATAGCATCCTCTAGTTTCCCTTGCCAAAGTAACTTTTCAGCTCGCTCGAGGCGTTTAATAGACCCAGGGACTTTGTGTGCTGAGGGACACAACTTCGGCACCCAGGGACACAACTTCGGCACCCCCCAAAAAAGATCCCTCGGCGGGGGAGAGAATCGACAGGTAACAGGGGGTTGAAAACAGGTCTTCTCGGAAGAACAGAAAAGCACCTGAACTATAGATAACATGCCTGTAAAAACAGGGGCTACGAATGCGATAGAAAAAGTGGCCGTTCATGACTCAGGGACCTCCCCTTGCTCGGAGAGTTGACTGGTTAGCTTGCGCATGGATTCGCCCTTGAGAGAGAGTCTCAGGGAATCATGAACAATGCGGTCAAGAATGGCATCGGCCAAGGTAGGGTCTTGGATCTGGGGGTGCCATTGGGTCACCGGAACCTGTGTGACAAAAATGCAAGAGGTCTTTCTGAATCGGTCGTCGAGAAGATCTAAGATTTCCCTGGCGTCAACAAGGGACAACGGGTCACGGAGCCATTCGTCCAAAACGAGAAGGCCATAAAGGGCAAACTGTTTACGCAGCTTCTGAAAAGAGCCATCGGCTCTGGCCAAGCGTAACTCCAGCAGCAAGTCGGCGGTTTTGATATAGCGAACCGAATGGCCTTGTTTACACAGATGGTCAGCGAGTACACAAGCGAGAAAGGACTTACCCACCCCTGTCGGTCCGAGCAAAATCAGACTTAATCGGTTCAGGACCCATTGGCCTTGGGCCAGTTCCAGAAACTGCACCTTACGCAGTCCCCTGGGGACCTCAAAATCGACCAAATCGAGAGAGGCATGAATGGGCAAATGGGCTTGGGAGAGTCGCCGTTGGAGGCGTTGGTTTTGACGACGGAGATATTCGCGCTCTACCAGTAGCCCCAGTCGTTCATCGAAGGATAGATCGTGAAAGGTGGTCAGGGACTGCTGCTCTTGCCAAGCATCGAGTAGCCCCAAGAGCTTCAGGTCTTTGAGTTGTTCAATGGTTTGTTTCATACCGATTCCATCCATGCTTGAGCGGTTGCGTTTGGGGGGTTCAGTTGTAATAAACTTGCCCTCGGACATTTTCATGAGCCATCGGGATCACATGGGGTGTTTCGTCTGGCAGGGGCAACGATTCAAGATTCGACTTGAGGATCGAACGGACCCGGCGTTGTCCAACAATGCCAAACGCATTAGCTTTCTGACAGGCGGCCTCTAGGCGATCGCTGCCATAGGTGGTCTTGAGATACTGAATCCCTCGGATAGCGCGAAAGGCTTGTTCGTCATACTCACGCTTGTCGAAGATGGCCTGGACTTGGGCCGTCGTATGGGGGCCAATATGGTTAGCCCAGGCCAGAAATTTCTCTTTAGACTGGGTTTTGTAAGCCCAGTGTGCTGGGGGCATATGGTCTTCCTGGGTGGAAAAATGATGGCGCACCCGGGAGCGCTCGTGAGTGGCGATCCGCTGCGCATCATGAAACACTTCGATGAGCGATGCGGTGATCTTGACCATGACACTTTGACGCGCAAACCGACAGGGGACCGAGTAATAGTGGCGATCCACTTCGATGTGTATAGTCCAGGTTCACTCTGGCTTGCTTCCAGGTCACAAACACAAAGGGCTGGGACGGTAAGGGTCTCAACTGCGGCTGGTCTACCTGCTCAAACAGGGCACGTCGCGACATGCCATATTCTTTCATCGGGCGCTGATTGAGTCGTTCTAGCTCGACCCTAATGGCCGCGTTGAGCGCGGTGAAACTGCTAAAAGTTTCATGGCGCAAAGGGGCCAGCACCTGACGTTCCACTTGCTGGACCGCATTCTCAACCTTGGCTTTATCTCGGGGTTCTGCTGGACGGGCTGGCACCACCGCAACGCGATAATGCTCCGCAAAGTCTTGATAGCTGCGGTTTACTCCAGGCTCATACCGACACGGATCGGTGACCCCTGATTTTAGGTTGTCCGGCACAATGCATCGGGGGGTGTCGCCGAAATAGGACAGTGCCCTTTGATGGGAGCCAATCCAATGGGGCAAGGTTTGGGTAGGGGTCGCCTCAGCAAAGGTATAGTTGCTCGCCCCCAGACACGCGACAAAGATTTGAGCTGCCACCGTTTCCCCCGTCAATGGGTTGGTGACAGGGACCGTGGGACCGCAATAGTCCACAAACATTTTGTCCCCCCCTTGGTAGGCTTGACGCATCGATAGTTGCTGCTGTCCTGACCACTGGCGATATCGTCGGCAGAATCCCCGATAGCTGCACTGCCATGCACCCCGATCTTTCCCTTCGAGCCACAGTAGTGCCAGGGTTACCCCTTTACGCTGCAATTCGGCGTGAATTGCTTTGAAGTCAATGTTGTCGTCGTCCTTTGGAGAACTTTTACGACGTCCTTTGCCCAGCATCTGTTGGGCATCGCTGTCACTGAGTTGGACTAATTGCTCATAGCTCAGGGACTGGGTTTCAGCTCGGTTGAGATAGTCTTGTACGGTGGAACGGGCGATGTCGCAGCTTCGGGCGATATCGCTCTGGTTATAGCCCAGACGGGTATCAACTTAAGCCGGGACAAGTTGTATAGAGGGCTTTCTGGAGATTTTGGGTTTTAATGTCCGTCTTGGTCTAGGCAGGTCACCCATCTTCAGAACAATCGAATCAAACAAGTCAGGAAACGGCTTATCGAAAAGGCGTTGAGCCGCCGTGGTGCCATCGTCGCGTTTGAGGTCAAAGTTATGGATGATGGTCAAGGTTTTTAAGGACTGTTCGGTAAAGCCGCGATTAGCATGATGGAGCCTCGCCAAATAGCCATTACGGCCCTCGATAGCCGAAGAGGTCCGCTGAAATTTAGCACACATCCAAATGGCCCAATCCACCCAATACTGATGCTCAGCAGGACTAAGCGTTTGGGTAAACCCATGAGCGAGTAAACGGGTCTGCGCCTTTTGAGCGGCTTGAAGATAGTCGTGTTTGAGGTGAGGTTGACGAGTCTTTTGGGTTTGCTGGTGCCAATAGACCCAAGGCAGCAGAACGGTGAGCACCCAATTTTGGGTTTGGGGGTCTTGGGTTTGGATACTGAGGGCTTGAAGG
>JBAVRC010000110.1:0-5611 GCA_049694615.1 Thermosynechococcaceae cyanobacterium
GGTAAGTCACACCAAACCCGCCATAGCCCAATACATCTTCGATCCGATACTTGCCGTTTTGTAACTGGGAACCCACTGAGAGCATCATGAGACCGCGCCCGCAATACTGTGCAAGGAGGCTAGCGCACACAGGATACCAGGCTAAGTTAAGGTTTGACTAGCGTCCCTGGGTCTTAAATCTTCTCTGGGTTAGCTGAATTCTAGGCTTCAGGCGTACTGGGCAGGGGAAACGGTAATCTTTCGGCATGTGCCCAAAAGGCTTCCAGCGCGTAATACTGCCGCTGATCCGGCAACATGACATGGGCAATCACATCCCCGTAGTCCAACACAATCCAGTTGGACTCGGATCCGCCTTCAATATGGTTGGGATGGCGATCGCACTGTTCAATCGCAGCCTTTTCCATAGCATCGGCAATGGCCCGGACTTGAGGCCGCGAAAACCCAGTAGACACCACAAAAAAATCAGCCAGATAAGACACATCCTGGACATTGAGCACCAAGACATCGCCCCCTTTTCGTTCATCGGCAGCTTGGGCTAAAACATAGGCCAACTGTTGGATTCGTTCGGGCGAGCGTTTGCGGTTGGATGCGGGCTGGTTGATTGTGGCCAAATCAAAAGTCTCTCAATGGTTCAGGGTCTAGCTTCAGCATATAGCAATTGTTCAGGAGTTGTCTGGACTGGAACCGCATAGGATGCACGATCCCTCAAATCCAAGGGGATCTTGGCGATCGTCTCCCCACTCCCTTGGTAAACGTGAGACTATCATAAAGACGCTTCACCTCAGTGGTATTGAACTGTTGGGTCTATAACAAACAGGTCTGGCGTCAAGGAACACCAACGATGAGGATACGGTATGGGATGGACTAAAGCGATCGCAGTTGCCGAACTGGCTCCAGGCACACGGCAAGTGGTTAAAGTCGGCAATCGGAACATCCTTTTGCTCAATCAATCGGGCGAGTTTTATGCAGTGGATAACCGCTGCCCCCACCTGAATCTGCCCATGAAAAAGGGCAAAGTGCAAGATGACTGCTCGATTGTCTGCCCTTGGCATCGCAGCGTCTTCGACCTGAAATCAGGGGAAGCCAAAACCTGGACTCCTTTCCCGCCTGTGGTGGGTAAAGCACTGGGGATGATATCCGAGCAAAAAAATCTACCCGTCTTCCCAACCCGTGTTGAAGACGGCAGTCTCTGGGTTGAGGTTAACGGTTAGAGGGCGGAAGCTCTGGGCCATGATGAGATCGAACCTTCCGGTGAGATCTATCTGGCCTAGAGCAACCCCTTACCTGATGCTTTTTCAATCTTAAATTTGCATAGCTGAACGAACTACCTGAATATCCAGCAAATCGCCTTAGACAACCTCAGCTCCCAATGCTTGTAATGGATGAGAGCGATCATCAATGCGATGAACAAATGCCCGAACGGCAAAGCCTTAATCGAGCAGCGATCACACAATCAAATTACCCGTTCCGCCTTGCGTTCCACCGGCTGCGCCTGTAACCAAAATCGGTGTTGTAGACATGATTTGTCCTCCTGAATAAGTGCATATACACGTTTTGCTCAAAAAATTAGCTTTCCTTGAGCGCTGAAACTGTTTTTGTCACTCCCTTCAACAACTGTTGCCAATCTTGTTGTCCCAAGGCTGCGATCACTTGCGCTTGTGCTTGTTGCCAGAGGGGAAAGGCTTGAGCTAAGAGCGCTTGTCCAGCTTGGGTGAGGTTGACAACTCGTTCTCGCTGATCTTGACCTGCTTCAATCTGAATCCAGCCTTCACGCTCCAGCGGTTTGAGATTGCGCGTGAGCGTAGTGCGATCCATAACTAGCCCTGCTGCCAGTTCATTGATGGTGCCAGAACGGACGGACGCGATCGCCGCCAAGATGGAGAACTGAGTGATCAGCAATCCGGTGGGTTTGAGCGCCTCATCAAAGTGTTGGGTAAACACGCGAGAAGCTTTACGGAGATTGAAACAGGCGCAAGAGGAAACCACTCGACCTAATTCAATTGAGCTAAGAGGTAGGGCGTTCTTCTTCATGATTTAAGTGTATATGCACTTTATTATCCTAAACACGCTAGTCCAAAACTACACACTTTAGTGCGAGGCTTTAGCTGCTACACATTTCTGTGATCGAAACGGTTTGTTCCAGGGACTCAGTGCGGTGAAGCCCCCAGCAATTCGATATGTGGCAGCGGAGCCTAAGTTCGGGACTTTCAGTCCCTTTCCCAACTATCGACTTTCAGTCGATAGTTGTTGAGTTTGAATCCAAGGTTCCAACCGGATCAGACCCGCACAAGTCTTGGAATGAAATCGCTGCGGCAACACCTTCGGAACGGCTTCTCCATCAATCAGTTCATGGTATGGCTCACTCTCTGGGAGCACTAAAAATTCTTGAAGGGTGAGTTTACGAGTGACAGCCTGAGTCATGATGGTTACTCGTCTGTGGGTCTAGTTTTAGTTTAGGGGGGGATGAAGAAGGGCGATCGCCCTTCCTCACAAGCATCCATATGTTGGGTGATGGCTATGAATTTGGAATTATGTCGGCAACTGCTTGTTCCGCTGTACTTAAATCCTGTACAAAAACGCCATATCCTTTGGAGCAACTTGTTTTAAGGACTTCTAAATTAACCTCAAATGCTAATTTCCATTTAGCCATGAGTGGACGTTGATTGCTTTTTTCTTCGTGAAGGTAGGTCGATGCTGCGATCGCTAATCCTTCGTTATCATTGCTTCCCCTATCCTGTATGAAGCTGAAGGCTACGCGAAATAAATGGCTTTTATTCCTTCTTTTCCGACTTCCGTTTTTCAATCTCAGCAATAGGTAATAGCAAGGTCTCTTCAATTTCAGCGCGGACACTGCGGGTAATAACGCAATCGCTGTTAAGACATCTAAGTAAAAGTAAATTTGCGCTTAAATATTTCTCTAATTTTTCGAGCTGTTTGGATGTGAAGCACAATCTGCGACCAATATCTCGATGATTAATTATGAACGTTCTTAGTTGTTCAGCATAGGTTTGACATTTTGTCTCCCACCACTCAAATTTGATTTCTAGATCTATTCTATCGGGATTTAAAAATTTAATTAAAAGGTTCTGCAATTGCGACGTGAAATCCTCAGAAAGATTTAATGTTTTGGCAAGGGAAGGAATGAGGTCATTGTCACAAGTACGGGTCTGGCCGTGAATGAGGGCACGAGCAAGAATCACGACCAGAGCATGATCCAGAACGAGGTCGAGAGGGCGAGTTTGATTAAGGTTAAGGTTCAGGAAGAAATCGCTGTTGCATTTAAAGTTAAGAGTGAACACAAAGTCATTTTCAAGAAGAAACGTAGGGCCATTATCGTAGGTGGCACCATTATCAAGGTCGAGATTTTGGGCAAGACAACGGGCGAGTAAATGGGCAAGGATAAGATTGTGAGGGAGTTTGGTCGTACGGGTGCGGTTGAGGTCGAGAGTGAATGGAAGGGCCAACCAAAGATAATATGCTCGCAATGCCTCTGGTTTATAGGGATCTTTAATACTTTTTGTCTTATCATTAGCCCAAACTAAAAAATTTTGCAATTCCAGATCTTTCTCCAAAAAAGCATCTGTTGCATGCTTTAACTGGCAAATAAAGTCGTCTGCATTGGGGAGCATCTCTGCTGTTAACAGAATAACTTCTTGCCAACGATGTTCTTTGATATGACTAGCTAATTGCTGAAGCAGGAATCTTTCTTTAACTTCTCTCGCCGCAAAATATTCATGAAACGTGAGATGGGAAAACGAATAAATGCCCCGTGCGCGTTCCACAAACAAGCCATGCTGCGCTTCAATGGACTTAAGTACGGCTTCGCTGTCTAGTTCCAGTTCTTGTTCAGTTGTGCTGGCTCCAGTTACATTTTCAATAAACTCGCGAATCTGACGTTCCAAGTCTTTTTGCTTAAAAAAGTAAGTCCCTACCTCAAAGGTATTCCAAGCAATTTGGCTCAGCATATCCTCCTTACGCTTTAGGGATAGTTTTTTATAAACCTGATCCCGTTCTATATTACGCTTGGCATCCCATTTTTTGAGCAGTACATCAACTCCAGTTGCATAAAGCTCAGATCGATTCACTGGGAAATCGCCAGAATCTTCAAAGACCAAACACAGAAGTGTGAGCAGTAAGGGATTGGTTGCTAATTCCTCAATCGGCGGGTTATCTGTTAACCTTTGCAGAAACGTTTTGGTCTTTTCTTCATCCTGTTTAGCGCGGAACCACTTGGTTACAAAATCTGAAATTTGTGCTTCATTAAAATCGGCAACCTCAACTTCAGTGAATTGCTCAAAGGTGTATTCCCGTGCTGCAATACGACAGGTCATCACAAATTGATTGCCGTGGAATTGTTCTGCGAAGGTTTTAATTTGGCCCAACACACGGGAGGTATCGGTTTCGCGCACCTCGTCCAATCCGTCCAATAAAATGAACATGCGTCCAGCGTGCAACACATCCTGTAGGGGCGCACGGCTCCCTACGCTGCATGATGCAATAGTTCGTTCAATATAATCGGTCAAATTGGGGTGGCCTTCAGTTTCGGCAAATTCTTTCAAGGTTACAAACACGGGAATGCGATGACCTTGAACATGACCGCCAATACACTGCACCGCCAAATGCTTCAAAAAGGTGGTTTTTCCGGCCCCAGGTTTGCCCAAAATCATGAGCTTGCTATAACGCGCAACGGCTTCTAGCCCCGGCACCCACTGTTCTTTCACGACACCAAAACTAAAGCGATCCACTTCTTCCGGCGCAGCATCCTGCATTGCTTTGATCAGGTCTAGCTGTCTGCGCCCGGTAATTTTTTCCAGAATATTGACGTTGGTGTAAATATCACCCAAGCCAATGGGCTGCTCCATATCCAGCACCCGCATCTTGCCACATTTCTCTAAAACCGTCGATCGCATTGCATTGCGGATATCCTGTACCAACGCATTTAGGCTAGTTTCATCGCCACAAGGCTCAACCGTTTCATCAGCAACCTTTTCGGATGCGTTTTGTCCGCACACTTCCTGCCAATCGAGCTTCAGGGTCTTGCAAATCTCGACAAATAGATCGTTGTTGACGGGCTTGCCATTAAAAAACTTGCTAATGGGTTGGCGTGTGTGACACTTTCCATTTAACCGAGTCAACAAGGTTGTCTGATTGAGCTGCATCCCTTTCAGCACAGTCTTAGCTTGCCGAATCCCTTCAGGCGTAGCGGTTAGAGAGCGATCGCCCATGATTTTGCCCAAATCAGAATCAATACACCCAATTTAGCCTTCCCAGACCCGAATGAACCCAACTCATCCCCAAAAAGGACACACCGCACACAAAAGTCACACAACCTAGAAGCCTAGCCCAAACAGCGTTACAGCGATTGTATAAGGGTCGTTCTGAGGACTGAACCATGGCCCACCTACCGCCCGAAGTTTTGCTCAACATGCTTGAATTCATATTGATCCTGCTGGCCACTACACTCAGCCCCGACAACCCACTGTTCCCCTTCCTAATTCGCCTGTTTTTTCAACTTGCAGAACTCTGGCTCCGATGAAGCACCCAGGCCATGCGATCGCCTTGCAGGGGAAAGGGCGATCGCACGGTCATCCCCAGGACCGTGCAACTTTAG
>JBAVRC010000111.1:0-1842 GCA_049694615.1 Thermosynechococcaceae cyanobacterium
ACAATTCCTGATGTTGCTGTTCATGGTGTAGTCCTAATTGAAGCGTGGTCTCGACCTCTGGATGCAGGTCGGGTTGGGTCAAGAGCGATCGCATAGCCTGATCCACGTAGGCACGGTATTGGTAAACTTCTTCCACCGTCGGGCGCGACAAAAGACCCCGTTGGGGACGCGGGTGGCGTTGGCCGATGGCCTCGTAATAGGAGTTAAATAAATAGCCGAATTTGGGATGAAAGACCTCGTAGCGGGGCAGATGAGGCACCAGCAGAAAGGTTTCAAAAAACCAGGTGGTATGGGCTAAGTGCCACTTGGGTGGACTCACGTCCGGCATGCTTTGAATGACGTAATCCTCAGTTGCCAGGGGCTGACAGAGGCGATCGCTCCATTGTCGGACTTGGACATAGCGATCGGCTAATGATGGCAATAGTTGGACTGTCGAAACAAGGGTCTGGGTTTGCATGGGTCGTTTTGACCTGCCAATAAGGTGCAGTGAGACTTTCAATCCAGTGTGACTTCAGACAATTGTAGGACGCAGCGATGGGGTCAGGATGGCATTTACGCCATTTTGTTTTCAGACATTCGATCCAAAATCCTCACCCAATCGTCCTCAGCCGCGCTTAAACTAGATGAAACTTGCAGCGCGAGCGTGCGTCTACCATTTGCAACTGCGGAGAGACAACGGTGACGGTTTCCTTAAATGGCATTGAAGATAACATCCAGGTGCGTAAAGCCGATCACTTAAGGATTTGCCTGGATGAGACGGTCCAGTGCCAAACGGCAACGAGCGGACTGGAGCGCGTTCGGTTCAAGCATTGTTGTTTGCCGGAACTGGATTACGACGAAATTGACCTCAAAACCTCCTTTTTGGGTCATGCCCTCCAGGCACCCTTGTTGATCTCTTCCATGACCGGAGGAACCGATCTCGCCCAGACGATTAATATCCGGCTGGCCAGAGTGGCCCAACATTATAGGATTGCAATGGGCGTTGGTTCCCAGCGCATTGCCCTGGAACAACCCGATCTCATTCCAACGTTTTCCGTGCGATCGCAGGCTCCCGATATTTTTCTGATGGCGAACTTGGGAGCGGTACAACTCAACTACGGGTGTGGTGTCGAGGAATGTCGTCGAGTTGTGGATAGTCTGGAGGCCGATGCGTTGATTCTCCATATCAACCCATTGCAAGAATGTGTGCAAAGTCACGGCGATCGCAACTTTCGGGGCTTGTTCGCAAAAATTGCCGATTTATGTCACACGTTACCCATTCCAGTCATTGCCAAAGAAGTGGGCAATGGCATTTCTGGAGACATTGCCCTGCGGTTGTTGGATGCGGGAGTAACCGCCATTGATGTCGCAGGTGCAGGTGGCACCTCTTGGGCCAAGGTGGAAGGGGAACGGGCCTTAGATGCGCATCAGCGTCGCTTAGGCGAAACGTTTGCAGAATGGGGACTTTCCACCGCCGACTGTCTTCAGGATATTCGCACCCTGAATGCAACCGTCCCGCTCATTGCGTCAGGCGGGTTGCGGACTGGATTGGATGTGGCCAAGGCGATCGCCTTGGGTGCGGACTTAGCGGGCATGGCCTATCCGTTTCTGAAAGCAGCCCATGAGTCTGAGGAAGCAGTTTACGAGTTGGTTGAGATTTTGTTGGCTGAGTTGACCACAGCATTGTTGTGTACGGGAAACAGAACGATTCAGGACTTGAAACAGTTCAACCCGTAAAAGCATGTGCCACCTCAATCCAAAAAGTATCTTAAGATCGTGGATTAAATAAGATCCAGAATATAGATAAATAACTCATACAAAAGCGATACACCTTGCACTGCCCTCATCCCCTAACCCCTTCTC
>JBAVRC010000112.1:0-5416 GCA_049694615.1 Thermosynechococcaceae cyanobacterium
ACTCCCACTGCCGGAAATTCTTAATATCGTCGATGGTGACGCTGTCGTATCCGGTGAGGTGTAACAGGGCATACTGCAACATGCAGCCGTGGCCCGCCGACAACACAAAGCGATCGCGGTTAAACCACTTGGGGTTTTTGGGATTGAACCGCATGAACTGATCCCACAGGACAAACCCCATGGGCGCTGCGCCCATGGGCAGCCCAGGGTGACCGGATTTTGCCTTTTCAACCGCATCGATCGCCAGGAAGCGAATGGAATTAATACAAAGTTCTTGGAGGGATTGGGTGGCAACAACCATAGCGATTAAGTCTTCCTGGATTCGACAGCAAACTACAAAACTGGACTGCGATCGCCCTTAATCAGCGTACTTTTTAAAGGCTAACGTTACATTATGACCGCCAAATCCGAAGGAATTGGACAGCGCGACTTCAATGGCCTGGGTCCGACTATGGTGCGGTACATAGTCTAAATCACAGGCTGGATCGGGATTGTCTAAGTTAATGGTAGGCGGAATCTGGCCTTCGACCATTGCCTTGACGGTGGCCACGGCTTCAATGCCGCCGGAGCCGCCCAACAAATGCCCCGTCATGGATTTTGTGGAACTAATGGCGACTCGATAGGCATTGTTGCCCAAGGCATGCTTGATGGCCGCTGTTTCGGTGGGATCATTGGCCCCGGTACTGGTCCCGTGGGCATTGATATACGTCACCTGATCGGGGGTCAACCCCGCATCCTTCAGACACAACTCAATGGCCCGTGCCGCCCCTTCCCCTCCCGGCGTCGGCGAGGTCATGTGGTAAGCATCGCAGGTGAGTCCGTACCCGACCATTTCGGCATAGATCCTGGCCCCACGTTTGAGGGCATGATCTAAGCTTTCCAAAATCAGAATACCGACCCCTTCCCCTAGCACAAACCCATCGCGATCGCGGTCGAAGGGACGACTGGCACGGGTCGGGTCATCATTGCGGGAGGTGCTCAGGGCCTTGCAGGCTGCAAACCCCGCCACCGACAATGGCGTAACCGCTGCCTCCGTTCCGCCGCAAATCATGGCTTTCGCATAGCCCCCTTGCACCAAGCGGAACGCATCGCCAATGGCATTGGATCCGGCAGCACAGGCCGTCACCGTACAGGAATTTGGCCCTTTAGCCCCCACATGAATTGCCGTTAGCCCAGCGGCCATGTTGGCAATCATCATCGGAATCATAAAGGGACTGCACCGATCCGGCCCACGGGTGAGGTAGATTTCTTGCTGGTCTTCTAAAACCTTTAAGCCGCCAATTCCTGTCCCAATCAAGGTGCCAATCTGAGTCGCATTGGTCTCGTCAATGGTCAAGGCCGCATCCGCCAAGGCTTGCTGGCTGGCCGCTACCGCAAACTGGGCAAAGCGATCCATCCGCTTCGCTTCCTTGCGATCCATGTAATCGACTGGGTCGAAGCCCTTCACCTCGCCCGCAATACGACAGTCGTGACGAGACGCATCGAACCGGGTGATTGGCCCGATACCGCTCCGACCGGCGAGTAAGCCCTCCCAATAGTCGGCGACAGTATTGCCCAACGGGGTAATGGCCCCTAGGCCCGTGACAACAACGCGATTCAGTTCGGAATTAGCCATAATACTCAGTTTCAGGAGGTCGGTCTTGAACGGCTTAATGAAGCCCAGTACAGGATGAACGGACAATGGGTTCTATGAACAGTTTTGCGTCGAATTTGGCGTAAATCGACGAATAATGGTTGTCCTAAGCGGCAACCTTGCCAGCAATATAATCGACAGCATCTTGAACTGTTTTAATTTCCTCAGCGGCTTCATCCGGGATTTCAACCTCAAATGCTTCTTCCAGCGCCATCACCATTTCCACAACATCCAAGGAGTCGGCATTGAGATCGTTCTGAAAGTTCGCTTCGGCAGTCACTTGATCGGCTTCAACACTCAGTTGCTCAGCAACAATGGATTTGACCTGATCAAAAATATCGTCCTTGCTCATGGTTTCTCTCTTAAAAGGATTGAGTGCAATTTTGCCAATCAATGGGGCCGAGCCGCATTCCAATTGCGTTGTCGATGGCTGGAACTCAGGCCATTCTTTACATATTAATCCGAAAGGGTACCCCTAGCAGTTTGCTGATTGGGCTATCGCACAAACTTTGGCATAATCTCAGCGCTGGTATACAGCCCATGCTGACCGCGCCGATGTAGATCGAGTCCGGCTTTGAGATACCCGAAGGCAGGGCCGCAGACATTGGCGGCCATACTGGTCTCGTCTCCTAAGGTAAATTGATGGGTCGATATTTTGCCTTCAAAGGTACGGCCTGTAATTTGCACGTTCGTACTTAAGGGCTTTTGGGGGTTGCGGGTATCAACGACGCCGCCGACGGTTACCTGATGGCGATCGCAAATACCTGCCAGTTCCAGGATGATGTCGTCGGCATGTTCCATATTTTCGAGGGTCAAGATACCGTTGGTGCGATCTAGCAGGGCTTCGACCTCAGCATCGGTCATGGCACGGGCCGTTTCAACGGTATAACCGGGCAAATGACCAATGTCTTCGCGAATGGTGGCACGGTAGGCGTCCCAATTGGCAATGCCCACCCCGAAGGTAATGCCAACCCGATGGATTTCGGCAAAACTTTGGGCGGCTAGGGCCGCAGCAGCCGTCAATAGTCCCGGTGTTGCACCGCAGCCCGTGAGGTAGGTAATGCCCGCTGCATCGAGATCGGTTTGTAGGGCAAGGAGTTGTTCTACGGCACTGGTGCGCTTAATGGCATCGACCAAAACGCCGCGCCATCCGGCGGCGATAAATTGTTGCGCCACGGACGCCATAAATGTATTGGGCAAGTTAGGGAGTGCCAAAAAGATCCCGGAAACACGGGGTCCGGCCTGCGCGATCAAATCGGCGATGCTCTGCTCGCTCAAGACACCCCCCGGTTCGAGATACCCCACAGACCCCTGGCTTTGGTAGTGGGCGATCGCCTGGGTTGCATTCAATCCTGTGGCGTTGTAGGCATATCCTTTTTGATCAGCCGCCGCCACCCAGATCAGGTCGCGCTTCGGTTCCAGCAATCTTGCGGCAGCCTGCCCTAGTCCTCCAAATCCCAGAATGCCGACGGGTACGGGTTGCCCAGATTGGGGGGGCAAGGAATTCAGTTGCGTGGTCACGGAGTCTCCTTGTTCGTTATGTAGGGGTGAGCTCGCCCATGGGTAGGTCGTCTAGTAGGATACAGCGCTAGGCGATCGCTCCGGATCCATTATCTCAGGCCCATTCCCTTTCGCAAAAATTGTGTTGGCAGCCCTTAGTACTAGGGTTTCTCAATGGTGATCCTAGGAAATTATCAATTTGTTAAAAAGTGCTGCATTTCTTGACGCGCCTGGGTTATTACGCGAGACTGATCGGATAAAGCATCTGCTCCTAGATTCAAAAACTTTTGTTTTGTTCTGTTACGCTAGAACACAATTGCCCCTGTTCCTGAAATAGAGCTTTCTATTGTCTCCGCTACTTGATTTAGTCCGCTGTTCTCATTCGCTAGGGTGTTTGCATGGAAACGCTGGAGTTTATCATCCATCCTGATGGCCGCGTTCAGGAAATGGTCACTGGATTTATCGGATCGTCCTGCGCTGAAGTCACCGCTGCTATCGAAGCCCAACTGGGCCAGGTTACGAATTATCAACCCACGTCCGAGTACTTTGCGAAGCAACAGACCTGTCAAGCGTCCGCTTCAACCCAGGTTAATTTCAGCCATTGGTAGCCGTTTGTTTCGTCGTTTCTCCATAAGAAGATATTTTTATGTCGCACTTTAGCCAAATCAAAACTCAAATTCGTAATCTCCCCGCATTGCAGTCGGCTCTGTCCGATCTGGGCCTCACCTGGAAACAAGGACCAGAGCCAGTACGCGGATCTCAGGGACAAACCCAAACTGCAGAACTCGTGGTTGATCAAAACAACGGTTACGACATTGGATTTCGGTGGACCGGTCAAGAATATGAGTTGGTTGCCGATTTGGATTTTTGGCAACAGGCATGGTCCGTTGATCGCTTTTTGAATAAGGTGACCCAGCGCTATGCCTACCATACGGTTCTGAGTACGGCGTCCGCCCAAGGGTTTCAAGTGGCGCAAGAAGCGAATCAAGCTGACGGTAGCATCCGTCTGGTTGTGCAACGCTGGAGTGCATAGTGGCAGTGCCTGCCGATCCGTTGAGGGCCGTGCCGGAGTCGAACGGATGGGATGTCAATGCTGCGGTTGAGGTACGTTCCGGGGCAGAGCCAGAACTGGGTGGCTCGTTGCGAGAGCGATCGACGCGTTCAGGGTTAGAACCGGAACTAGGCGGTACCTATCGACAACGGGGCGTCTATGTCGATGAAGTGGTTTGCATTGGTTGTCGCCATTGTGCGCTAGTGGCTCGGAACACCTTTTTTATTGAAGATAGCTATGGCCGCTCCAGGGTATTCCGCCAAGACGGCGATCCAGAAGCCGTGGTGCAAGAGGCGATCGACACCTGTCCTGTGGATTGTATTCACTGGGTGGACTATACCCAACTCAAACGACTTGAAATCGAACGCCAGGATCAGGTGATTCCTTTAGCCGGATCCCCTGCTGACTCAGCCTTAAAGCGGCGGCGACGCGGGAAACGTCAAGGTCCCTTGTAGCATGGCTACGTTTCTTCGATCTTGGAGCTACCAATACCCCTGGCTGTACGACGGGATTACGGCCCTAACCGCCCTCAGCGTCGGGGGAGAATCTCGTCTGCGCCGTCTACCCCTGCACACCCTCGACATACGCCCTGAGATGCAGGTTTTAGATCTGTGCTGTGGTCATGGTCCTGCCACCCAGGTGCTGGTTCAACAGGCGCAGCAGGTCACCGGGCTCGATGCCTCCCCCAAGGCGATCGCCCTGGCCCGAAAAAATGTCCCCCAAGCCACCTTTGTCGAGGCCTTTGCCGAAGCGATGCCCTTTGGCAATGCGACCTTCGATTTGGTGCATACCAGCATGGCCCTCCACGAAATGCAACCTGACCAACGAGATCGCATTGTGACTGAAGTCTATCGTGTCCTCAAGCCGGGCGGGCAATTTGCCCTGATCGATTTCCATCGTCCTGCCAATCCACTCTTCTGGCCGGGATTAGCCCTTTTCCTCTGGCTGTTTGAAACCGAAACGGCTTGGCAGTTGATCCGGTCCAATCTGGCCGACCGTTTAGTTCAAGCTGGGTTTCAGATCCAAAGGACTGCGTTTCATGTTGGCAGCAGTTTACAGGTGCTGCAAGCCTTGAAACCCCAATGATCTTCACCCTCGCCGGGGAACATTCCGACACGGTGCAGAGACCCAAAGAAAGAGGCATTCAAAACGCAGAAAACGTGGAAAAATCAGACAATCGCGCGTCAGCCCATTTCCAACATCGGGATTGGATCTGGCAGGGATGGCAAACC
>JBAVRC010000113.1:0-3264 GCA_049694615.1 Thermosynechococcaceae cyanobacterium
TCAATTCCCCGCAAGGGGACGGAAACCAACGTCGGTGACAACACCCTTAGGCGAAACAGCCGTTGTTTCACTTCAATTCCCCGCAAGGGGACGGAAACTTTGTATCTCCAATTGTAGTTGGTATAGAAAAATTGATCAAATTGTTTCACTTCAATTCCCCGCAAGGGGACGGAAACTTATCGGGTGTAAACATCGGGCAATTAGACGGGGTGCAGGTTTCACTTCAATTCCCCGCAAGGGGACGGAAACTTTCGTCGGCTCTGTAGTGAGCCTTTAGCTGAGACACTAAGGATCGTGAATTAAATAAAACCCAGCGATTGAAATCGCGGCTACAGGAACAAAACCCGCCTGCGCGGGTTGAAATCCATTCATAGTCCGCGCAGGCGGACATCGTTCTTGTAGGCGCGGTTTCAACCGCCAGCAAAAATCTGGATGTTATTAAATCCACGATCCTAAGTTTCACTTCAATTCCCCGCAAGGGGACGGAAACGATTTTATGTCGATCTTTTGCAACTTTTTGTACCAACAAGTTTCACTTCAATTCCCCGCAAGGGGACGGAAACAAGATGATAAATTTTTCGACATTTTTTGTGAACATTCCCTTGCAAAAATTATACTGAGAGTAGATTTTACGATTTAGTAAAAATTAATGTCACCCATCACCAATAAAACCACTCGGCTTGAGATTCGAGTCACCACCGACGAAAGAGAGACTGTAGAATATGCTGCAACTTTAGAAGGCACAACCGTCAGTGCCTATATGCGCTCTAGAATCCTCAAAGCCGCTAGAGAAGACATTCATGCACAAGAAAAAATTCGTTTATCTAACCAAGATAGAGATCGATTTCTGAATGCCTTAGAAAACCCAGCAGACTCTCAAGGCAGTTTAAAATCTGCATTCTCTGAGTTTAGAGACAAATATCAGAAATCATAACCTAATGACGTATCTAAAATATGATTTTCTAGCCTATGAAGCTCAACCTAACACTCACTTTTTACTCATCAAATAACTACAAAACCATGAATCCTTTAACTCAACTCTAAATGCAATTTGAGCGCATCATCAATCAACTGCATCACCTCATCATTCAGAAGGGCGATCGGCTCCCCGATCATCCTTTGTTTGGCGATCGTTCGAACTTGTTGCGGCATTGCCTTAGAATTCTTTGGCAGAAGCGTGACTTTGGCCTCCAGAAAAACCTCAAAAGGATAAACCCGCGCCACATTACTCGTTAACGGAATAACCGTCACAATGGGAGCCTTGCGATTGTGTAAATCATTACTCACAATCACAACAGGACGTTTTTTAGCAATTTCTGAACCCACAGTCGGATCAAGTGTTGCAAAATAGACCTCACCACGCTTCATCGGTTAACCCATCCCCTACAGTTGCATCCCAAAGCGCAGCTTCTTGAGCCATCTCTGCATAAGCTTCTTCATAGGCAGCTTCAAGAGAATGCTGCTTCAGAAATCTCAGGGCATGATCGATTACCTCCGAACGAGCCTTCAACCCTTGCTCTGTTCGGTAAACATCGATAAATTTAACCAGATCTTCCGTTAGGGAAATAGACAATTTTTGAGATTGCATAAAACAGTGGCAATAGATAATGCTACTCTATGGTAGCACTTTTGTCGGAATTGCATAGCCCTGCCCAGCACAACCGAGCAGAAATATCAGGTTAAGGCTCGACATGCCAACTTTACATAGGTTTTAACCGTTTCATAGGGCATCTTCAAATCCAGTGCGATCGCCTCTAACCCTTCTCCCAATTCCCGCCGTGCCAAGATTGTGGCCCAGGTTTGGGCAACCGCCGCAGCGCGATCGCCCCCCGTGCGTTTGCGTTGTGCTGTAAAAATATCCGTTAGCTCTGCAATGCGTTGCACCAAGATCGTTTCGCGAGTCGTTGAGACTGCAACAGGTTCATCGATAAGCCAGCCTAGACGAGTTTGACCCAAACCAAAGGTAGTTTTGTGTCCCGTGCCGCAATAAGGAGCAAGCTGGCCGAGGGCTACAAAAAGCTGCACAAATTCTGTGTTTTGCAACGACTTGCGGGTCAGACCAAACTGGACGGCCCCCGTGAACCCTGTGACCGAACCGCTTTTGCCCACGCTGACCTTCTGCGATCGCAGCTGATGGCGGAGCATGACTACCGATTCGTCAATCCAGTTCAAAAAAGTGTCTTGATCGACAGGTTGCCCAGAAAAGTCGTTCCAGCGCCGCAGGTAACTATGGAACAAATTGAACGGTAAAGGTAAGGGGAAATGACTACCCTTGCGCCTAAAACTAGTGGGCGACAAAAAGCTCAGGGTCAGGTCAATGGCGTCTGGGAGAGTCGTTGGCAACAATTGAGCATAGGTGGTGGGTGGCTGTGCTAAAGACCAACCCTTAATTGCAAAAGGGCCTGTTCTCAAATTGATTTCGGTTGGGGGCGACTCAAGCCATTGCTGCATCCACGCTACAACAGGATGAGACAGAGCAGCAACCGTCCACTGATAAGTTCGTTCGGCAGCAAACTCATGCGATCGGCCTTTCAATACAGTAGGCCCATTTATTTCAGAAATAGTAAACGGCTTTTCGGATTGACCGTCATGTAGGTAAGCCGAAAGGGTAGGGTCAATTCGACGTACTTGATCGAGAAACCAGGAGTGAATCTGAGTGGTGTAGTTTTCCGGGAGAATTAGGTCTTGTATGGGCGCTAACTCAAGCGTGAGACTCAGTAGCTCAGTCTCCTTAGGCCATCTTACAACTGGCATCTTCTTCAATGTGCGAGAAGGTTTTGGCATGGGTTCTGCGAAAGCAAGGTTGTTCTGTATGGTTGGAAACAAATGCATCCCAGATAGCATTACCAATGATTGTATCCCCAATTGGGGATCTAAAGCCAAGACGATACTAAGTGTATGGATATGGGTATTTTAGGACTAGAAGTTGGGTTGAGAGAAACATTATGAAGCCGAAACGTAACCTCCCACTAACGGTACTATCTCATCCTGATCGATATCCTTTGCAGTATTTCTGGCTCAATTTCATTTTTATTACACCTGCTATTGGATTAGCAGTCAATGGATTTTCGGGTATTCTTTTTGATAAAATTTGTGAAAATTTGTCTGGTTATTTGAGTCTAACAAAAACAGGCTGGGGGTATGCGTTTAAGCCGGGACAACATGTATAGTAAGCTTTTTGGCGGGTCGAGGATTTGTCCGTCTTGCTGTGGGTAAGTCACCCATATTGAGAAAAACGGACTCAAACAAATCAGGAAAAGGTCG
>JBAVRC010000114.1:0-7397 GCA_049694615.1 Thermosynechococcaceae cyanobacterium
ATTCAGCACGGGTTCCATCTAAAGGTGAGTCTCACAATGCTTCGAAAGGCTAATCCCCCCAAATCAATCTTTGCCTACTTTAACCTTATCGGGCGATAGGGCTTCATTAGACCGAACCCCTTTTTGAGTTTGCGCTTTTAGAACTCAACAAGAGGGTTATAGCATCAGGAGTCCCTCCATACAGAATGGATATAAAACCGATGCGAAGCAGGTATTTCAGGCTGATTTTCCCTCGTTGCAGCTACGCTTCAATGACCCCGAAAGCCCGTTAAGGAGCCAGATCTGCTGTAAAAATGCCACCCCCACTGCAACCGAAGGAGGAAACCGTAGAGAAGACCAGTTTGTTTGCACTAAGGGCTTGGGCACTCAGGCCGTTAACGTTGCAAATCTTTTGGGCAGCAACCGTTTCGCCGCTCGCAACAATCTTTTTCAGTGCACCTTTACGGTACTGAAAGAGACCGTTGTTAGCCAGGGGTATGCTAGGGGAGGTGCCGTAAAATACGATCCTGGGGCCACCGGGTGCTACTCCGCTGATGGCGTACGCAGGAAACTCCGTAAACGTACCGCCATAGCCCGGTACCGTCGTATTGGCATTGGCGATTAAACGCGGCGGCACGGTAGGCCCTTGACTCAAGCTCGTCAGAAAGAGTCCATTTAAATCCGGACCGCTACTATTCTTGCGCCAAGCGGAAAAGACCAAGGAATTGTTCCAAAGCAGTGGTGTACTGTAGCCTCCTATCGTCCGACCGGAGCCATCGGGATAGGGAGTGTCGTTATCGATCAATCTCTTTTTGGGCAAGTTATTGGAGACAGATCCCAAGAAAATTCCTGTCGGAGTGGTTGACAAAGACCATGAACTACTTCCTACATAAACCACATTAGAGCCGCTAATGGACGGCCAGCCAAAACTACGGGTCGGGGAAGCACTGCTGGGGTAGTTTATGGGCGTTGCACCGTTTGCAATACGCCGTTTCCGCGCGCCATCCAGTAGTGCTGTATAGATTCCTTCCGTATTGCAATTCCGACTCGAAAACGCAATTTTATCCGAGTTAAGGGAGGTCCACTGCTGGAGATAGTTGACATCCAGGGTCGTCCCCGTACAGCCCGGAATCGAACCGCCCGGAATCGGGGTTGTGTGGTTTGCCACTCGCGTAATGGGGCCACCTGTAGCTGCTGCTGAATAAATACCGGCGGCTCCAGGGGTGCTTAGCTCTGCCCAAAACACAACTTTGCCATTATTGATCGATGGAAAGGACCAGCCTGCTGGCACAAAACGTATAAAAATACCCCCTCCTCCAGGGGCCGAATCGCCGGGTTCGGCAATCTTTGTAATCGGGCCACCTGTAATGGGTATCGTATAAATTCCGTCGATGCCGAGTGGCCTCCCGACCCCGTAAAAGACAATGGTTGTTCCATCGGTGCCTATGCCTTGATAGTTCACAAAGGTCTCTCCGGGGTGACCAGGAACTGCCGCTCCAAGATCCAATATCTTCGTAAAGGTAGTGGCCCGCGCCGATAAGCTCGAACTGCAGATGCTGACTGTCCAGACGCCAATCGCGCCAATCGCTGAAGCTGTTAGGCGAGTTAAGAACTTATGCATAACAAATCCCGCTCCATTCGGGAACTAATCTCAAGAGCATCCAGGCAGACAAAGTGGAATTTCAGCACTTCGCCACCGTTTGTAATGATTAACTTGATTCTCGCAAATTCTAGCGTTTATGAAATTAATTTTTGCTAAGAGAAATTGTGCTGATTGGTTCTATCCCAAAGTATTTTATGGTCAAGATGTCCAGTAGATGGAACCATGTTTAAAATGCCCGCGTCCATCTGGAGTCCCAAACTCATCAGTTACTGGAAAACATAAGAAGCTACGCACTCCACACCTTTAAGAATCAAGGCGCACTGAAGTATGAGATAGGAAGCCAGCTCTGCGACTATCTCTTCTTATCTCTGGGGGTTTTTAAGTTATGCAGATCGCCCAATTAATTCCAGCTGCGCTCTACAACCAGCCGTCAATCAGAACGCAGGGTGCCTAATTGCAGGGGTTTTGTCCATTCTCTCCCTTTTTTCTTGCGCTTCTCAACCCCTTTTGAGACTGGATTAGGGGCTGGGATGCCAGAGCGATGCTAGCCCTAGCCCGTTGCTACTTGAGCCTGACGTCCTGCAATAGGGTCTTGCGTTTGTCAGCAGGCATTTTAGCCTTCGCTTTCTGAACCTCAGCTTTTGGAGGTAATCCAGAACTTATGACCCTATCCATTTTTCGGGATCCACCTCACATTTTGCAATTGTTATTGTTTTTGCAACACAGCCGACAAAGGATTGTCGTAGAGACATTATAGGGTAAAAAATATCAACCTCCCTCCGACTCCCAGGAGAGTTTAGAACGCCCAAGATCAGTTCTAAACTAGTTTTTGTC
Source organism: Thermosynechococcaceae cyanobacterium (assembly GCA_049694615.1). Taxonomy (GTDB): domain Bacteria; phylum Cyanobacteriota; class Cyanobacteriia; order Thermosynechococcales; family Thermosynechococcaceae; genus JAAURS01. Next base: position 2,417 of record JBAVRC010000114.1, read on the forward strand.
GGATCAACATATTATAAGCTTCATCTAAAAAACTTAACAATTAACTGCAGGAAGACAAGATAACGATGAAAGCTGTATTGAAAAAAGTCACAGGAAATAAGAAAAACTACTCCAGTTTGTCTTTGTTCCAATATATGCGTGACTCAAGACTGACCAAAGAACAACGGCTATCATTCTATCCTTATATGGCAAATTCTATACTGAGTTTTGGCGATATCAACAAGTATCTTTTTAGAGAAAATCCACAGCAAATTAATGCCAAAAATGAGTGAATCTTCATACCTGTCAGGATGATCGCCATTGGCCTTGGTATCTTGAAGATTTTCCAAACTCGGTTTCGACCATCTTTACTTCCCCACTGTAATGATGAATCTTCCCAGGCATAACGAAACGCGTCAAAATCGAATTTTGACTTATCGACTGCTGCTCTAATCGCAAAGGTCAGCGCCGTAGAGCGAATTGCCATCATTGAGGCGATCCAAGAGACCAGTAACGGACTCTTTAGGACCACGCTCGATTGAGCCAAAGCCATCGCGTCTTGACGCGGCATCGAACTATGTTTACTGATGCACGTTCTACTTCGAGCGTGAATCAGTCCATTCTGTAGGCAGCGATCGCATTGGGGTTGGGAAATTCTGCTCGATGAAATCATGCGATCGCGTTGTCTTCATTTGGTTGGTGAAGTCTTTAGTTTATTCGAGCCTTGGATTCAGAAAATTGAATGGATCTAAATGAATGAATACTATTAATAGGCAATATCTTGTCAAACTATTACCGCTTCTGACTGCTAGTGCATTGATGTGTCTTTTGCCTTCCTCACCAGTAAATGCAGCAGAAAAGATTACTTCAGGCAAAAATTTAGTTCTTGACATTCACAATTCACGAAATTGGATGGCAGAAGTTCCCAAACAAGAAGTAAATCCCACCCCAACGCCTGCCGATCAAACAACCACTGACACCCCTGTCGAAGAAGCACCGACAACTTCTAGTTCTAGTTCTAATAAGCTTTCTGGACCTACTGCAGCAGCGGATGAAATCGTTACTATTCCTCAATCTTCAGCCCTTATTATTTCATTCGCAGCCGAACTAATTCTAGACCCTAAGCGCAAGCATAACGTTCCGATTACGTTACAACTTTTGCAACCTATTGTCGATACAGAGGGTCAGATTGTAGCCCCAGCTAAGTCTCTTGTGACTGCTCAAATTAAAGCCATGCAGGGCGGCGATTTGATTGAGGCAATAGCAGTGGTCGTTGGCGGGCGAGTCATTCCCATTCATGCAATGGGACTATTAGTTCCAGCCCAGCATAAGCCCGAAGATGTTGCAAACCCAGTTGTCAATAGTCCAGGTCGCCTTAACAGTGTTTTAACGACTGTCCAACAATCGTCTGCTATTGCTGCCCGATTGGGTAGTAGTGGCAAAAGATTGAATACGTTCGATGTTATTGATTTAGGACTGTCTCTAGGTGTGGGATTGACAAACCCAGTTCCTAAAATACCGCCAGCATTTGTCAATATAGCTCAAGGTTCTGTCTATGTCTTGACCCTAGCATCACCCGTCGCTATTCCCAAACGGCTCGTTGAAACTGGGATTCAGATCCGCGAAAGCCTTGGTGAAGAAGGAACAATTCTCACAACTCAGTAAATCTCCTTTGAGTGTTCTGCACCACTAAGCACGACCAGGTTTTGCTCTGGCATAGGACAAAACCTGGTTTGGCATCTTAATGCCCTGAAAAGCTGCGATTGATATACCCCGTAATAAATGCATTGCCACTCAGATCTGTCGCAATACCCGTAGAGGGAGAACCAAAATCAAGGGGAATGAGTGTTCTGTCCCAGCGGAATATGCCATTCGGACTCGATTTTACGATCCAAGCGCCATCAGGAAAGAGTCCAGTAAAGAAACTGTGTGACATCAGCACATTACCGTTACTATCCGTTGTAATACCGGAGGCAAGTCTATCGCGGGGGCCGATCTGCTGTTTCCAAATTAGGGTGCCAATGGGGTTATATTTTTCAACAAAAACTTTCCTTCCATCAACATAGCTCGCTAAAGCGATCAGCACATTGCCGCTACTATCCGTCGCAACACCACCAGACGAGTAGTCTTGGTCAGGCGTCCCGGTCTGTCTTTTCCACAGTAAGGTCCCCGTAGAACTATATTTTGCGACCCAGGCATCAATGGACCCAATATTTGGGCCATCTACACTGCCAGTGGTCTCTCCTGAAATCAACACATTGTCGTTTTTATCAGTCGCAACACCATAGGAAGAAACGCCATCTGTTCGTTTGCCAAGCGTCTTTTTCCACAGAAATGTACCGTCAGCTGCATATTTGGCCACCCAAGCAATGGATCCAAGTTCAGGGCGTAACAGGTTGCTGGTTGTTCCCGAAATCAACACATTGCCGTTGCTATCGGTTGTAACTCCATAGGAAACGTTATCAGATGGGGTACCGATCTGCCTTTTCCACTGCAATAAGCCCTCAGGGCTATATTTTGCGACCCAGGCATCGTATCTTCCCTGCGCGGGACCAGCTAGGTTGCCAGTGGTTCCCCCCGAAATCAACACATTATCGCTAGGGTCTGTTGCGACTCCAAAAGAAATATCAAAGCCTGAAGTGCCTAATTGCTGTTGCCACAGCACCACACCATCGGGGCCATATTTTGCGACCCAGGCATCGTAGCCTCCTTCCGAGGGGCCAGGTAATGTTCCCAAGGTTGTCCCCGAAATCAACACATTGCTGTTGCTATCTGTTGCAACGGCATAAGACCGATCATCGCTTGCAGAGCCAAGTTGTTTTTTCCACAGGATTTTGCCCCTTTTGTCTAGTTTGGATAGCCATGCATCCTCTCCTCCAAAATGCGCTTTAGAATTTCGGCTTTTAGTATTGTATTCAAGCTGTTGGAGCCAGCTCGCTTTGGGGGCCGGTATTAACTGATTGGTTGGGGGACCTGCGTTTAATGGCATCTGTAAAACGGTCAAACTGCTTAACAAAATAGCGCTTTGACTAAGCCATAACCGCCAACTTAAGCCATTGTGTATATATTGATTTCGGTCTTTATGTTTATACATGTTTTTGTGATGACAATGCGGAGAAAATTAGATCTTATCAGCAACTCTCATTGTGGTGAAATCATCTAGGGTTGGCTTCTTCAGCCCCTTCAGCCAGCATGAGAGCGATTAAAGCAGACCATGACAATGGCCCGTGCTTTGCTGCACAATGGAAAACGCAACTTCAATACCTGGGCACGGTTTTACCCGCAACATGCAAACCGAACACTGGCAACGACGCAAAACCCTGATGGAAAAAATCAGTGGCGGCACCGCCCTGTTCCGCAGTGCACCGACAGCGGTGATGCATAACGATGTGGAATATAACTTTCGTCAAGACAGCGACTTCTTTTACTTGACCGGATTTGATGAGCCGGAAGCCGTGGCGGTGTTTGCGCCCCACCATGAGGAACACCAGTTTGTCTTATTTGTGCAGCCCAAAGACCCAGAAAAAGAAACTTGGCATGGCTACCGCGTCGGCGTCGATGCAGCTAAAGAACGCTACGGGGCCGATATGGCTTACCCCATCGCCGAACTCGGCGAACATCTGCCCAAATACCTGGAAAATGCTGATCGCTTGTACTATCGCCTGGGGCGCGATCGCGACTTCAACCAGACGGTCTTAACCCAGTGGCAACACTTGATTGCCACCTATGGCAAACGCGGTACCGGACCTAAGGCCATTGAGGATGTTGGATTTATTCTGCACCCCATGCGGATGGTCAAAAGCGCCACTGAACTGGATTTAATCCGCAAAGCGATCGCGATTTCCGTGGAAGCCCACCAAGCCGCACGGGAGATGGCCCGTCCCGGTCGGTACGAATACGAGATCCAGGCGGAAATGGAACGTATTTTTCGGATGCGCGGGGCACAGGGTCCGGCCTATCCTTCCATCGTGGCTTCTGGTCCCAATGCTTGCATCCTGCACTACACCACTAACACGCGCCAAATGCAGGCGGGCGAGTTGCTCCTCATCGATGCCGGATGTAGCTATGATTATTACAATGCCGACATCACCCGCACCTTCCCGGTCTCCGATACATTGACCACCGAGCAGCAGATTCTCTACGAGTTGGTTTTAGCGGCCCAACAGGCGGCGATCGCCGAGATCCGACCGGGCAATCCCTACAATGCCTTCCACGATGCTGCCGTGCGAGTATTGACCGAGGGCTTGGTCAAGCTGGGGCTGCTGGTGGGAGAGGTTGACAAGCTCATCGAAGAAGAAAAATATAAACCCTTTTACATGCACCGCACCGGACATTGGCTGGGGCTAGATGTTCACGATGCCGGACTTTACAAAATCGGCAAAGAGGCTTGGCAACTGATGCATCCGGGCCAGGTGGTCACGGTCGAACCCGGTTTATACATTGGCCCGGATATTACTCTGGCTGAAGAGCAACCGCCCGTTCCCGCCCGTTGGCGCGGGATTGGCATCCGCATTGAGGATGATGTGCTGGTGACTGAGGCAGGGCATGAGGTGTTGACCGCAGCGGTGCCCAAATAACGGCGATCTTTGAAAAATAAGGCTGGAATGCGGGCGGATCTATGAGCGAGTTGGGCGATAAGGCAGCAGCAAGCGCACTGGCGAAGATCGGTGTTTCGATTGTTGAAAAGGTGGCAGGTGCGGCGGGGCGGAAAATTAAAGACCAACTGCTTGAGTTCGATCTATGGAGCGAATACGAACGCAAGTACACGGAACGCTACGGCAAGGTCAAGCTGACCTTTTCGGGAATGCGGGAGGCGGTGCCCTTAGAGCAGATTTATACGGGCGTCCGCTTTTTAGATGGTCTCAGCCGAGGTCGATTTGCATCGATTGAGGCGCTGGAAGAGGGTTTTCGGGAAAAACCGCGTCGGTTTCAGCAGCAGGACTGCCGACCCCAGGATGGAATGGCGGTGGCAAACGACCATCCGTTTTTGATGGTGCTGGGC
>JBAVRC010000115.1:0-8299 GCA_049694615.1 Thermosynechococcaceae cyanobacterium
TTCTAAGACTGTTGGGACATGGCAAACCAGACCATGAACATCAAAATAATTGCAATCAGGATGGTCAATACCATCCATACCACGACATGGCGATCAAGGGGTATACGGAGGAACCAAGGCAAACTCAGCATCCCCATGAACAGAAAGCAGAGTACTCCAACCATCCAAAAGCAACCGGCATGATGAATCCGTGGGTTAATCAAACACCATTCCTTGCCGGTCCAGTACCACACTTGCTTGTATGGATAAGTGCTAGAAAGCTGCTCTAGGGTATAGCCATCGGCTCGTACCACAAAGATGTGATGGCATTTGTCACAGCCCAAGGCTTCTGTTAAGGCAATGGGACAGATCTCTCCCATTTTGCGGCAAGGGCAAGGATAGGTGCAAAAGGGGTCGATTTTGCAGGCTTTTGCTCGATGCATCGAAGAAAAATCGAACCTAAAAGAGATGACGACTCAAATGCGACAGAATCCCGAATCTGATTGTCTTAATTCTAATGGACTCTCCCAACACCGAACCAACTTTAGAATGAAAATACACCTGTAGGGGCATGTTCCTACAGGTGTATTTTTCATGACATGACAACGGCGCTAGATCAGTCGCCTGTACTTATAGGAGTTGAATATTTGAGAAGGTAAAGGTCTGGGTCTCTGGACCGTTTTCGGTTGCAGTCTGAATGACACGGCGGTTGAGAATCCAGTAGGTACCAACCTGCTCATAATCATCTTCAAACACGCTCTTGCCGCCTTTTTGTTCGCCAGTTTGCGGGTCATGATACACCGAGTCGTAACGATGGGAGAGATACCCCTCCCCAGTATTGTGGGTGCTAAAGGTATGAATGGTGACCACTACACCATGAATATGGCGGTGAACCATACACACTTCATTGTTCCGAAGTTGGTAGCGATCGCCTTCCGATTTGCCCCCCATGAGAATTTCAACGGCTCCGGAGTCGTCGGTTTTGCCATAGGTAAAGGTATTTTTGCCGTGGGTGTCGGCAAAACTACGACGGACCCGGTGAATAGCGATTTCCCACAGTTGACCGTGAATGGCCTTTTGGGCATTTTCATCTTCGACTTGATGAACTTCTGCCTTAAAGTCTGCCGTAACGCGGACCTGTCCCGTAACAGTTTGCCCTTCGTGGGTGTAGGTTACATCAGCGGTGTAGCCGGGAAACTGCGCATCCCAGGTATAACGGTTTTCGTAAGCAGCCCGAAATAGATCTTGGGCCGCAAGTGTTGCAGTGGTCATGGGTTGCTCCTATGGCGGGTCATTCGGGTCATTTCCCTTATTACACAATAGTAAGCGTTGCTGGGAGCAGCTACCCGATTCGGCCCATCTTCTGTAGCATGGTCTCAACGCACCTCTCTACGACACGCGATCGCACCGGAGGCATCCCATTTATGACTGTAACCCCACTCCAAACCAACCTGTCTTGGCCGGATCACACCCAGCTTCCAGAATCCGACGGTACTTTCGTGAAAAATTTTCAAGAACATCCCCAAAGTGTTTTGTTAACGGACTCTATTGAACCGGTTTTACGGCAGTTGCATCCCGCCAACGACTATTGCATCGGCCAAGACTCTGGTATTTATTGGCGGATGATGGATCCCCCAGAACGTGGTGCAGAAGCCCCCGACTGGTTTTATGTACCCAACGTCCCCCCTACCCTTGAGGGCAAAACCCGTCGGTCCTATGTACTTTGGCAGGAATTTATCGCTCCTCTCATCATCCTGGAATTTGTCTCCGGCAACGGATCGGAAGAACGGGACAACACCCCCTGGACGGGGAAGTTCTGGATCTACGAGCAGGTGATTCGTCCGGCCTTTTATGGCATCTACGAAGTCGAAAAAGCCAGCGTGGAAGTCTATCGTCATCTGGAAAACCGCCTGGAGCGAGTCTCTGCCAATGAGCGGGGACATTATCCCATCCCACCCATGGGGGTGGAGTTAGGGATTTGGCAGGGGCAGTATCAAACCCTGGACCTGCCCTGGCTGCGGTGGTGGGATGCCCAAGGCAATTTGCTGTTGACGGGGCATGAACAGGTTGCTCTAGAGCGTGATCGCGCTGACCAAGCGCAGCAAAAAGCCGACCGTTTAGCAGCCAAACTGAGGGAATTGGACATCGATCCTGAAACCGAGGGTCTTTAGCGCCGCCGGTCTTGCAATTTGCGATAGACCTGCTTGAGGTCCACATCGTGGTGCGCTAAGGCCACCATGGCATGGAAAAAGAGGTCGGCGACTTCTCCGGCGATCGCATTGGCATCATCGTCTTTGCAGGCCATAACGACCTCTGCCCCTTCCTCACCAATTTTTTTCAGAATGGTGTTGTCACCGCCTGCAAACAGTTTGCAGGTGTAGGAGTCGGGGTTGGGATGGGCTTTGCGATCGCAAATGACAGCAAACACTTGGGAGAGTGTATCTGCCGGGGGTGGGACCACTTTATCTTCAATTTGATGGAAACAACTGCGTTCCCCCGTGTGGCAGGCAATGTCCCCCACCTGCTCAGCAGAAATCAGCAAGGCATCGCTGTCGCAGTCGTAGCGAATGGATTTGACCTGCTGCACATGACCAGAGGTCTCTCCCTTGGGCCATAGCGCTTGGCGAGATCGACTCCAGAACCAAGTGCGCCCTGTTTCCAAGGTTTTTTGGAGGGATTCCCGATTCATCCAGGCCATCATCAGCACCGTGCCGTCGAGATAGTCTTGCACGATGGCCGGGACCAATCCCTTCTCGTCGTAGCGAATCCGATCCAGGGGAATCGCGGTCAGCGCAGGTGTGTGTTGAGCGTTAACCATCAGCCTCCAACCCTAAGCATGAACAACCAAACCGGGCACTCAGTGACCCAGCGCTCCCCCATTCTCTCTCGGATTTGGTCCCTAATCCTCGCTACCATCAAGGTTGGTGCAGTATGAGGCAACCGTCATCATGGCCAACCGACTCGCAACGGCGCACAGCCTTTACCTGCGCAAACATGCCGAAAACCCCATTGATTGGCAACCCTGGGATCCAGATGCCCTAGACCAAGCCCAACGCGAAAACAAACCTATCTTTCTCTCCGTCGGCTACTCTAGCTGTCACTGGTGTACGGTCATGGAAGGCGAAGCCTTTTCCGATCCGGCCATCGCCGCCTACCTCAACGCCCATTTCCTGCCCATCAAAGTCGATCGCGAAGAACGCCCCGACCTGGACAGCATTTACATGTCCGCCCTCCAAGCCATGACCGGGCAAGGCGGTTGGCCCATGAACTTGTTCTTAACTCCCGATGACTTGGTTCCCTTTTACGGCGGCACCTATTTCCCCGTCGAACCGCGTTACGGCAGACCAGGATTTTTGGACGTGCTCCAAGCGCTATACCGCTTCTACGAAACGGAAAAAACGCAACTGATGCAGCAAACCCAGAAATTAATGGGCTTTTTGCACCATACAACCAACTTGGCCGCCACCAGCGCCCTGACGCTTGATCTCCTTCACCAAGGGTTGCAGATCAGTACGGAAATTTTGAGTCGTAAAACCCCAGGTCCAAGCTTTCCGATGATGCCCTATGCCCTGTGGGTTCAGCAAGGGCATCGATTCCAAACCATCCTTAATCCAGCTCTACAGCGCGGTTTAGATTTAGCCCTCGGCGGCATCTACGATCATGTTGCGGGCGGCTTTCATCGCTATACCGTCGATCCCACTTGGACCGTGCCGCACTTTGAAAAAATGCTCTACGACAACGGCCAGATTGTCGAGTTTTTGGCCAATCTCTGGAGTGCGGGATATCGCGACCTCAGTTTTCAGCGGGCGATCGCTGGCACAGTCCAGTGGCTAACCCGCGAAATGACCGATCCGGCGGGCTATTTTTATGCTGCTCAGGATGCCGATACCTTCGTTCAGCCCAGCGACCCCGAACCGGAAGAAGGGCGATTTTATGTGTGGACCTATGACGAACTCCAAGCCTTACTAACCTCCGACGAATGGGATGCCCTGCAAACGGCGTTTCAAATCCAGCCCCAAGGCAACTTTGAACAGGGCCAGATTGTGCTGCAACGCCAACATTCAGGGGAGCTATCAGACCTCGTAGAAGGGGCGATCGCCAAGCTGTTTCAGGTTCGTTATGGCACCACCGCCGCCGAATGCTCCACATTTCCGCCCGCCCGCAATAACCGCGACGCCAAAGAAAACCCATGGCTGGGACGCATTCCCCCCGTCACCGATACCAAAATGATTGTGTCCTGGAATGGGTTAATGATTTCCGGGCTGGCACGAGCTGCCGCCGTGTTGAGAGACCCCGTTTACCTGGCCTTGGCCAGCCAAGCTGCCCAATTTATTTTGGATCATCAATGGCAAGACGGACGGCTCCATCGCATTTACTATGACCAGACCGCTGCGGTGCCGGCCCAATCCGAGGACTACGCCTTTTTCATTAAAGCTTTGTTGGATCTGCAACAAGCGGCCCTAGCCCTGAATCAACCCGCTGCGGCCCAAGTTTGGCTCCAGTCGGCCTTAACCGTGCAACAGGAATTTGACGAACACCTATGGGCCTTGGACGGAGGCGGGTACTACAGTGCTGCCCGCGATGCTGCTGCCGAGTTAATGATTCGGGAACGCAGTTGGATGGATAATGCTACCCCTTCCGCCAATGGCATTGCGATCGCCAATTTGGTCCGTCTGGCTTTTTTGAGCGATCGCCTCGACTTCCTCGACCAAGCCGAGCAAGCCCTCAATACCTTCAGTGCTGTGCTAGATGCCTCTCCCTCCGGCTGTCCCAGTTTATTCAGTGCTTTGGATTGGTTTGGCCATGCCACGGTTGTGCGCCTTCGTCCGCACCAAATGAGTCCAGTGATGGCCCAGAATTTTTGGCCTACGGCGGTGTTGGCGATCGCCGACGATCTGCCTGAAGCGGCCTTTGGGCTGGTCTGCGAAGGCACCCTCTGTCTGCCCCCAGTTGCAACGGAATCGGATTTTGTGGCACAGGTGACCGCAAGCCTTACTCGAAGTCGGACTCTAGGCTCAAATCCAGGCTCTCCAGGGAACCCTCCTCTTCCTCGTCCGCAATAAAACCCAAGGTTTCAGCCAGGGGGACCATCTCGTCTTCGTCAAACGTTGGGATGGGGAGGGTCGCCTGGGGTAACCCGGCTCCCATCAACCCGCGCTGAATGCGATCGCTGGTGTCGGGGGACAGCACAAACATGGGATAGAGTTTATCGGCTCCTTCGCTAAAAATATGTTGATAGCGCAGGGGCATTTCCCAGCTATAGCCCCGGCTCAGGAGCACTTGCGTCTCGCGCCAACGTCGCAACAGATCGGATAATTCTTCCCCCGGACGATGGATGAATACAAACACCTCAACGCTGGTTTTAATTTGCCACTCCGGGTCGCACATCAAAAACGCCAGATCGCAGGAGATCGTAATTAATTCGTAGGGGGTTTCGTGGCTGGCGGGGTTGGGTCCGATACGTTGTCGCACTTTGACCACCGGGAGCGGAATAGCGATCACGCTTTCATCGGCGCGCCGAATGCTCGGAATTTTTTCAAAATAGGGGCGATGATGTCTCAGTAGCTCAACGGCACGCTGGGGATGGCAGAAGGATGCCAAGAGCGCTTCGTAATGGTCCTGTTGAACAGACAACATAAGGGAAAGATAAAGCAACTGTTTTCAGTTGTACCCGATTTGACCCCAAATCTTTCGGTTAGACAGCCCGATGTCTGAATCAGATAGAATCCTGCTTAAAACGAGCATTCAGAACAACCAGAGCCGTCATAATAGAAGATGAGGTCAGCACGGCCAATGCAATGTCGATTACCCTAGAAAAAATAGACTACCCTATCTTAATCGATGGGATGACGTGGAGAGAATTCAAAGTCGCCGAGCAACTTCTAACACGCCCCGGCTTGCGGCTCTCCTTTTTAGATGGCATCTTAGAACTCCGAAAAATGCCGGGAAGATCCCACGAAACCATTAAAGGACGAATAGGTGCGCTTCTGGAACTCTACCTGGAGTTTGCCGGGATCGACTTCACCCCCACCGAATCCATGACCCTGGAGAGCGAAGCAGGTCTGGTAAAGCGCGAAGCCGATAAGTCCTACGAATTAGGCCGCGATCGCGATCAACCTGATCTGGTCATTGAGGTGGTCATCACCAGTGGCGGAATCGATAAGCTCAATGCCTATCAGCGGTTGCAGATTCCCGAAGTCTGGTTTTGGGAAAACAACACGCTGTCAATCTATGTTTTGAGAGCGGATCGCTACGATGCGATCAGGCAATCCACCCTGTTGCCCAATCTTGACCTAGGGGCGTTCACGAGCTGCATTCGGATGGATAGCCACACCCAAGCTCTGCGGGAATTTAGACAAACTTTGGGGTTAATGTAGCCTGAGGTCACCTTTCCCCAAACAATGCATTCAGGGCGATCGCCTGTGCCATAGGCATCTGACCATAGGAAAACTGGTAGGGCACCTCCGGGGGCAACAACGGCAAAAATACTTCCAAAATATAGGGACTGCCGTAGATTACCAACCCCTGCAATTGTCCACTTTGCAACAGAGCATCAAACCAATCTTTCGCCAACTGACTTAACCCCGCACTGCCCCGGAACGGATTCCCACGAATAAAAAGCTGGAGCAACGTCGGTTCAGGATGTGTCTTCACGACATCCAACCCTTGGGCCGGAGAATGGCCATCAATCAGCCAAAGTGTCGGGTAGCCCTGCTGCTGCGGAATTGTTAGTGCAGGCGCTTTGCGATGGAGCACATCGCATCCCACCAAATCATCCACCACAATCACATTGCGGGCAAACCCTTCCCCTGGGGCAAGAATGCCGCGACCTTGGCCCGCTTGCGTCAAAATTTGGGTTGCGGTTGCTTGGGCCGCAGGTTGGGCCAACCCATCCAAATGGATGGGCGCTGGGGGATGTTGTTCCCACGCATGGGTCGGTCCACTGGTCTCCACGTCCAATGTAAAAATACGTTGCTTGGCTCGCCAAATCCGCTCCACCGAGGCTTGGATGCGCTCGGGGGCAATGCGTCCCGTCTCAATGGCAGCACAAATGGCCTGAATGGCTCCTGGTGGATCCAAGGGCATCATCAGCACATCCGCCCCAGCTTCCACGGCTAACACGGCGGCTTCATTGGCCCCATATCGATCTGCGATCGCCCCCATCACTAAGGCATCCGTAACAATCAGCCCGTCAAATCCCAACGCCTGCCGCAATTCCCCCGTCAAAATGCGAGACGACAACGTGGCCGGATAGGTCGGGTCCAGATCCGGGATGAGCAGGTGCGCACTCATGACGCTATCCACCCCCGCTGCGATCGCCGCTTGAAAGGGCAGATATTCCAGGGATTGGAGTCGTGCCAGAGCATGGGGAATCACGGGCAGCTCCAAGTGGGAATCGGTGGCGGTATCGCCGTGGCCCGGAAAATGTTTGGCCGTGGTGAGGACCGGGTGGGGTTTAGCCCCCTGAATAAAGGCCGTGACCAATTGACCCACTACCGCTGGGGTTTCGCCAAAGGCCCGTACATTAATCACCGGATTCAGGGCGTTGTTATTCACATCCGTCACAGGTGCTAAAACCCAGTTGAGACCGATGGCCAAGGCTTCTTGGGCCGTCCAGGCTCCCATTTCTGTGGCTAAGCGCACGGCTTCGGCTGGGTTCGTTTGGGCGATCGCCGCCAATGCCATGGGGGGCGGAAACCAGGTCGCCCCCGAAAACCGTTGGCCCACCCCTTCTTCAATATCAGCGGCCAGAAACAGCGGCACCTTGGCCCAATCCTGCAATTGTTGCGATCGCAGGGCAATTTCGGCAGCACTGCCCCCGAGCAAGATCACCCCGCCTACAGCCCAGTCCTGAAGGTAAGTTCGGAGGATATTCGCCTTCGGTTCCCAAGTTGGATACAGAATTTGGTGATCGAACAAATGCCCCGAAGCCCGCACCACCAACATTTGGGCGACCTGTTCGGCTAGGGTCAGATCGCTCATATCCGGTAATAAATAGGTCAAAATGGCACTCTCCCTAAACTTCCAATTCCTGGGCGTCGGGTGCCTGGGTCTCAGACTCCGGTTCGGGGTCCATCGCAGGGCGCGTTTGGGAAATTTGATCCAGTAACGATAACACCCGCATCCCTCGTTCCAGCGATCGATCTTCGACAAAAATTACCTCAGGGGTGCGGCGCAACCGGACCCGATGGCCCAACTGGCTCCGCACATATCCGGCAGCAGAATGTAGCCCTTCCATGGCCGCTGCTCGGATCTCATCGGTGCCATAGATGCTCACAAAAATTTTGGCATGTTGCAAATCGCCGGACACATCCACATC
>JBAVRC010000116.1:0-11706 GCA_049694615.1 Thermosynechococcaceae cyanobacterium
CCCCCGAACGCCTGATCAAACTGGAGCAGGGATGGGCCTCCACCCGTCCCATTGCCGGCACGCGACCGCGCGGGATCACCCCAGAGGCTGATCAAGACTATAGGAATACCCTAATCAATAGCCCGAAAGAACGCGCAGAACATGCCATGCTCGTGGATCTAGAGCGCAACGATTTAGGACGGGTGTGCAAATGGGGAACCGTGCAGGTGGAGGAGTTTTTAACCATCGAAACCTACAGTCATGTCATGCATTTGGTCAGTAACGTCATGGGCCGACTGGACACCACCGCAACCCCCATTGATCTCATCCGAGCTGTTTTCCCAGGGGGCACCATCACGGGTTGCCCTAAAATACGCTGCATGGAAATCATTGAATCTCTAGAACCGTTGCGGCGCAATTTGTTTTACGGATCCTGCGGCTACTTAGACCGCCGAGGGTTTTTGGATTTAAATATCTTGATTCGCACCTTATTGGCTGTCTCGCCGGACCATAGCCTCATCCCGTGGCATTTGCTCCAGAACCAGACGGTCCAGATCTGGGGGCAAGTGGGTGCCGGGATCGTCGCTGACAGCGATCCGACCCAAGAATGGTTCGAGTCCCTGCAAAAAGCGCAAGCCCAATGGGCGGCGTTGCAAAAAATCGCGGAACATTCCTGTTAATCTCTATGAAAGACCTTTGGCTTCCTGACCTTAATGATTCCCTGCATCCCCCCCAACCCGACCGGCAATGCCTAGCGAAACCTACCTCAACCATCCCACCTTCGGATTGTTGTACAGTATCTGTGCCTTCGAGAGAGAGCGCGCCCTGTTCACAACCCTTTACGCCCAGCGTCTCTTTTTCATCGTGACCCAAAATCAAGAGGGAATCAAGTTCGAACCCATTACGCGCAATGAGGCTCGCATTATTGCCGAAACTGTCCTTAGAACCTTGCGCCGGGAAGGGACACAAAAAGATTACGATAGGTTACACACAATTCATCGCCAAACCTTTTGATAGCTGATTGGTTTAACGATTCTTCCATCGCCGAGCGGATTGCCCATCTGCGTCAGTCCGTCCCCCCCTCAGTTCGTCTGATTGCGGTGACCAAAACGGTTCCCGTTGCCTTAATGAAAGAAGCCTACGCTGCGGGCATCCGGGATTTTGGCGAAAGTCGTATGCAAGAAGCGATCGCCAAGCAAGCAGCCTTTTCTGATTGTCAGGATATTGTTTGGCATTGGATCGGTCATCTTCAACGGAATAAAGCCAAACAAGCTGCAATGCGCTTTCACTGGTTACATTCGGTTGATAGCTTACCCTTAGCCCAACACCTGAACACCCTCGCGGCCCATCTCAACAACCCGCCCCATATTTGTCTACAGGTCAAGCTGAGAAGCGATCCAAGTAAATTTGGCTGGTCTCCAGACGCGTTACTGGCTCAATTAGGCGACCTAAAGGCGTTAGATGGTCTTCGCATCAACGGTCTGATGACCCTTTTGCCCTTAAACCTAACGCCGGAGGAGCAACTCGCCGTTTTTCAGGAGACACAGCAGTTAGCCGAAACGATTCGTCAGCACCCGCACACGCCTTTGCCCCTCACCGAACTCTCCATGGGTATGTCGAATGATTACCCCTTAGCGCTGCAAGCCGGTGCAACGATGGTGAGGTTGGGCACTATTATTTTTGGCAAAAGACAATGAGATCTGGCTTGCAGCGATACAGGCCGGCCCCTTAAACTCATCTGAGCAGCACGCCATAACGACAATCAAGCCGCCGTTGTAAGCCTATTTGTAAAGCTTAATGTCTAAAATTGATCCCCGGGTAGGCAAATAAAGCAGTTCATGTATAATCCTTTATTACATTTTGCTCTATATTAAGTACAATTCGGTTGAGAAGCATCCCTTGTTTTGTATCTCTGTATACAAGATAAGGCTGGTTTATTGACTTCGTTGGATTTAGGCTTTTCTTAAAACTCATAAAGATCCGAAAGGTCATTATTTTTGTTTTAATACATGGATGCTTCAATAGAGCCTCATAAGAATAGGTTGTTTCGACCTTGCGCTGTTTACGATGGAGCCTGAGCCGTGAGTGGTTTTTTTGGTAAGTTGAAAGATTTTGTGATTCCTCCCTCAGAAGAATTCGATGAATATGACGACCTCATGGATATGCCAGGGGAAACGTTTTCCGATGGCTATGATGCGGGGTCTGAACCCACTGCAATGGATCGCAAAGATGCCTTTAGAAGCCAGTCTGACGCTGACTTAAAGCCCAAATCTGGGTCTAGCGCCAGTAATGTGGTCGGTATGCCCGGAGCAAGCCGATTCTGGGGTTCGGCAGCAGCGGAGGTTTTGGTGATGGAGCCGCGTGCCTTTGAGGAAATGCCGCAAGTGATTCAGGCATTACGGGAACGCAAGTCTGTGGTGCTCAACCTGTCTCTTATGGAACCAGCCCAAGCCCAGCGGGCCGTTGATTTTGTGGCCGGTGCTACCTTCACCATCGACGGTCATCAAGAACGGGTTGGCGAAAATATTTTTCTGTTCACCCCCAATTGCGTACAAGTGCGAACCCAGTCGGGTGTAACCCATGAGGTTTCGCAGGTGAACCCGTCTCGGATCGCAACCACGTCTTGGCAAACCGATCCGGTTTTGAGCCATATTGCCCAGTAAGTCTGTTGGTTTTAAGCCCATAACATATGTTGTCTCAGCCAACCCAGTCCGCAGCGCAGGGCGAAGTCAAGCAGCTCGGCTTCATCGGGGGAGGGGTTATGGCTGAGGCAATTTTGTCTCGGCTCTTGGCCCAGGGGATTTATCTGCCCAGTACTGTGGTGGTCAGCGATGTGTCGTCTGATCGCTTAGGGTATTTACAACAAACCTATCAAGTCGCGACGACGACGTCTAATCGGGTCGTTGCAAACACGGCTCAGGCGGTTGTTTTGGCGGTTAAGCCCCAATCCTTTGATGCGATCGCCGCAGAATTGTCCGGTGCTCGGTTGAATGACTCGTTGTGGATTTCTATTTTGGCGGGAGTCCCCCTCGCTCGCTTGGAATGTGCTTTGGGGGCACACCCCATGATTCGGGTCATGCCCAATACGCCCGCAACGGTTGGCGCAGGCATGACCGCGCTGACCCTAGGGCAGTATGCATTGCCCCGTCATCAAGCCATTGCTGAACAGATTTTTGCCGCTGTTGGAGAGGTAATAACCGTCCCGGAGCAGTGGATGGATGCGGTGACCGGTCTATCGGGATCTGGCCCAGCCTTTGTGGCGATCGCCATAGAAGCCATGACCGATGGGGGAGTGGCCGCAGGGTTGCCACGGGCGATCTCCGCACAACTTGCCTTACAGACGGTTTTAGGGACCGCCGAACTCCTAAAGCAAAAACAATTACATCCGGCAGTCCTGAAAGATCAAGTGACCAGTCCCGGCGGCACAACCATTGCCGGGGTCGCCAGCTTAGAAGCCTCAGGATTTCGGTCGGCGCTCATTCAGGCCGTTCAAGCGGCCTATCGGCGATCGCAGGAATTAGGCCAATAACGCCCTCGGGCCCGCAAAAAACACGCTACTGTACGTAGCGTGTTTTTTGACTTTCTCCAACCCAATTCAGGGGGTTCAGACCAAGGTCAAACTAGATATTTTGTTCGCCAAACTGACGGCACATGTGCTCAAAGGGTTGAGCCACCCATTCTGCCGCGTCAATGCCCGCCGCCGCCACTTGTTCTTGCACAATGGCTTTCATAATTTGAATGCCGCGAACGGTGGGTCCAATGGGGACACCGAGAGAATTATAGGTTTCCCGTAGCCCTTCTAAAACGCGTTCGTTGAGCACATCCACATCCCCTGCAACCAAGGCATAGCTGGCATACCGCAGGTAATAATCCATATCCCGTAGGCAAGCCGCATAGCGACGGGTGGTGTAGGCATAGCCCCCTGAGCGAATCAGTTCGGGCATCTCGTCAAACATTTGCGATCCAGACGCCTTGACGATTTGGGCAGCATTTCCATTAATGACGGCTGCGGCTTGGACCCTAGCAGTACCGCTATTAAAGTAAGCCTTCAGTGTATCAATGGCATCCCGGTCTAAGTAGCGGCCCTTAGTGTCGTAACTCCCAATGACAGCAGTCACTGCATCCTGCATGAGTTCCTCTCCCAACAAAGTTCAGTATTAATTATCGTGGTTTACTATGACAGACTCGACTCTGACCTTTAATTTTCTCAGATTTGGGCAGCAAGTTTAGATGATTTCACCAGCTAAGTGTATCATGCGGTGTACCCCCCATGCCTTGGTAGACGGGCTATTCAGGCGTCAATTGCGGCGTTGTGGTAATCGTTAAGAATTGCTTCAAGATTACGGGTTGACCCGGCAAGGCGATCTCCTCATGGGCGATGCCATACCAGCAGCGAGAGGCAAAAGCATGCAATATATTACGGGAATCGGAGTTTTGTTAAAAAACTTAGGAATCCGTTGCGTTTCCAGCGAACGCTATAGGGCGTTAGAGGAGCAATCATTTGGTGTTGCTGGAGACACTTTTTGTCCTGAGGAGTTCAAAAAGTGTAATTTTTGATACAAAAAAGCTCTAGGTCGATCTCTAGGATTAGAGGTTGATTAATTTTTGACCCAGCCCAGACTGTCAGACTGTCAAGCAAATCCCCAGGATTCAAGGAGAAAATCATGGCTCAAACGCCTCAAGATATTTTGAGTTGGATTAAAAACGAAAATATTCAGGTGGTTGACCTGAAGTTTATCGATATGCCCGGAATCTGGCAGCATCTCACGCTTTACCAGGATCAAATCGACGAAAGTAGTTTTACCGATGGTGTTGCCTTCGATGGGTCCAGTATTCGGGGCTGGAAAGCGATTAATGAATCTGACATGGTGATGGTTCCTGATCCCAACACAGCCTGGATCGATCCGTTTATGGAAGAACCGACCCTCAGCATGATTTGTAGTATCAAGGAGCCGCGTACGGGTCAGCCCTATGATCGGTGTCCTCGGTCCATTGCCCAAAAAGCCCTAGACTACTTGTCCGGTTCTGGCATCGGCGACACAGCCTATTTTGGTCCAGAAGCCGAATTTTTCATCTTTGAAGATGTACGCTACGAGCAAACGGCTAACAAAGCCTATTACTACGTTGATAGTACCGAAGGATTTTGGAATTCCGGGCGCGTGGAAGAGGGCGGCAACTTAGGGTATAAGCCCCGTTATAAAGAAGGTTACTTCCCCGTTTCCCCCACGGACACCCTGCAAGACATCCGCACTGAGATGCTGTTGACGATGGCCAAGTGCGGTGTGCCCATTGAGAAGCACCACCATGAGGTGGCCACAGGCGGTCAGTGCGAACTGGGCATTAAGTTTGCCTCCATGATTAATGCGGCGGATTACTTAATGACGTACAAGTACGTGGTTAAGAACGTGGCCAGCCAATATGGCAAAACGGCCACCTTCATGCCGAAGCCATTGTTTGGAGACAATGGGTCAGGGATGCACACCCACATGTCTATTTGGAAAGACGGACAACCGTTGTTCTGGGGCGATGGCTATGCCAACCTGAGTCAGGTCGCGCTATGGGCGATTGGCGGTATTCTCAAACATGCACCGGCACTTTTGGCCCTAACCAATCCAACCACCAACTCTTACAAACGGTTGGTGCCCGGTTTTGAAGCGCCTGTGAACTTGGCCTATTCTCAAGGCAACCGTTCTGCCTCGGTGCGAATTCCACTGTCCGGCAGCAATCCCAAGGCCAAGCGCTTTGAATTCCGTTGTCCCGATGCCACGTCTAATCCTTACCTGGCCTTTGCCGCCATGTTGTGTGCCGCCCTGGATGGGGTCAAAAATCAAATCGATCCGGGTAGCCCTTTGGATGTGGATATTTACGACCTCAGTCCGGAAGAATTGGCGAAGGTGCCCTCGACCCCTGGTTCGCTGTTAGATGCCCTGGAAGCGTTACGAGAAGACCATACCTTCTTAACGGCTCCCGGTGTGTTTAGCGAAGATTTCATCAATAACTGGATTGGGTACAAGCTGGACAATGAGGTTAATCCGATGCGGCTCCGGCCTCATCCCTACGAGTTTGCCCTGTACTACGACGTTTAACTGTCTGGGTCGGACAATGTTTGTTTGAAGCGATCGCACTGTACCCCGGTACAGTGCTTTTTTTTTGGATCCATTCAGGATACGGATGGAAAGTGCCGATTAAACCGCTTAAATAATTTAATATGAGGCACACGCTCAGCGAACTCCATTCCCGTGAACCTAGGTGTTATGTCAGATCCCTTAGAGCTTCATTCCTCCCCTGAAGACGTCGGTTTAAGGTTAGATAGCGATCTGGCCGAAACACCGTCTCCAGCCACTGATGTGTCATTGCATGACAACACCATTATTGAACAGGCTCGTCAGGGCGATCTAATGGCGTTGCGCCAATTTTTCAATGCCGTATTGGCGGGCTCCGGTGTTGAAGTCACGGAAGCGATCGCGCGTGGCAGTCTGCTGCAAATGAGTCTGGCGAGCGAACAAGTCCCGGTTGAGCAACAGGTCGTCCCTCTCATACGGGCCAGTACCGAACAATTGGGGTCCATTCCGTTTGAGACCATTGAACTGTATGGCGAGCGATATGGGTCCGAACTGCCCTATTGGCGCGCAGGATTTCAGGTCGGAGAACCGGAACCACTAGAAGAAGATGTGTTGGACATTGAACCGTTGCCCAGTCTGCCATCGCCGCAGACCCCATCTACCGCAGAGGGCTTATCGCTAGAAACAGAAACAGCCCCGTCGGTCAACCTTGAACTGACCCCCAATCCATCGACAGAGGGTTTATCCCTAGAAACTGAGCCACCAACGGACCTGTGGGATGCAGCTTTGCCTGCAGAACCATTACCCGCAGCCGTTGACCCAGAACTGGCCGAGGCGGTTTCTCCAGAGAACCTGCCGTCTGAGGAAAGACCGATTTCCGCAGAACGCCAGCAAGTGGCTCAAGCCTTTTTGGATCGCTATTTGGCCGGAGAGCGCGATTTTGCGGCCATCGATTTGAGCGAAACAGACCTGTCTGGAATTAATTTAACCTTGGCTGATCTCCGGCAGGCGCAATTGATCTGGACCAATTTGCAAGAGGCGGCACTCTACCATGTGAATCTGAGCGGTGCAAAGCTCCGCCATGCGAACCTTAAGAACGCTAAGCTGCGCAGTGCCAACCTCAAAGGTGCGGATTTCTTAAATGCCAATTTAAGTGGAGCCGATCTCAGTTGGTCGAATCTGAGCGGAGCCAATTTAACCGGAGCCGATTTGACGGATGCAAGCCTCAATAATGCCATCATAAGTTGTGTCGTGATGCCCGATGGTACCCTCCTCGATTAAGGACGACTGATGGCAGTTGACTATAATTTGGTCGTGGTTGGGGCAACCCCTGCCGCCGAAACGGCTGCGATCGCAGCTGCCCAAGCCTATGCACGGGTTGCTTGGGTGCCCGGATCTGGGGTTCGACAAGACCCGTTGCTGCTCTTGCGGGAGGGGACGCAGGCCCTAGCGCACCGGGCCGGACAAAGGGGACCGCACCCATCGGATTGGCGCGCTTGGGCGTCCCTCTTGGAGACAACTGCGGACAGTCACCCCTCCCCATCTGCGATTCAAGCCCATGGGGTCGATTATCTTGAAGGGCCCATTGCCTTTCAGATGGAGGGAACATTAGGGCTAACGGTCGGCTCACGTCAGTTGCGATCGCGGGCCTATCTCTTGGCCATTGATCCCGACCCTACGATACCCAAACTACCCGGATTGGATCACCCTCGGGTTTGGACCCTACCGCAACTTTGGATTGAATTACAACGAACCGACCTCGTTTGGCCGCAGCATATGACGGTCTATGGGTCAGGGCCGCAGGCCATTGAACTTAGTCAGAGTTTGCGGCGTTTGGGCGTTGCTGTGTTGATCCTTACGGATGACAAAACCCTTTTGCCCCATGAAGACCCGGAGTTGGCTTTTTTGTTGCGGGCCTACTTAGAAGGCGATGGCATTGAGATTGCGACGGGCCCTTTGCACCAGGTTGACACGGCGCAATCGGAGCAGTTGGTCTTAACGGTGGGCGATCGCCAGTACGTCACCGGGGCATTGGCGATGGCGACAGAAACGGCGACGGTTTTCCCGACGGTCCTAAAGCCGCTCAACTTGAGACAAACCCCATCCCGTCTTTGGGTGAATGCGTTTCTGCAAACGTCCCATCCGCAGATTTATGCATGCGGGACTTTGCTGGGCGGCTATCGGTTGACCCATCTGGCGGATTACGAAGCCCGGTTAGCGGTGCAAAATGCCCTGTTTGCCGGACCCTTTTCGCCGGGATGCAGCCGAGTTGCGGTTCAGTACCGCCCAGTCCCCTACGCTATTTTGAGTCATCCCCCCTTGGCACGAGTGGGATTGACCGAGTCGCAAGCCCAACTCTACAATCCAGAGGTCCAGACGGTTCGCCAAACCTATAAAGACTGCGATCGCGCCTTCTTCACCCAAGCCCCAGCGGGGTTGTGCAAGGTGCTGGTGCAGCCTGACGGTCGGATCCTGGGGGCACATTTATTAGGAACGGCGGCGGAAGAACTGATTCATGTGTTTGCATTGGCCATTCAGCAGGCTATTCTCCTCCCAGATCTGGCCGATTTGAATCCTGTGTCCCCTGCTTTTGCCGCTGTGATCCAGCAAACCGCACAGACATGGCGACTGCAACAACTGCAACGAGCGCGCGATCGCAACGAGGGCTGGTTTTATCGGCAGCGCCAGCGCACCCGCTAGATTTCTTTACTGTTTTGCAACTGCTTCTTATGCAACTCAATATTAAACGCTTGTCTGAGACTGCTGTTTTGCCCCAATATGCCCATCCCGGCGATGCGGGGCTGGATTTGGTTGCGATTGAGGTGCAAACTTTGTTGCCGGGGGAAAGCGGCTTGATTCGGACGGGTATTGCCCTAGAACTCCCGGACGGCATTGAAGCGCAAGTGCGTCCGCGTAGCGGCTTAGCCCTCAAGCATCAAGTCACGGTCCTCAACGCCCCTGGCACCATTGATGCCGGGTATCGCGGCGAATTGTGCGTCATTCTCATCAACCACGGCAAATCGCCTTTTCAAGTGGAACCGGGGATGCGGATTGCCCAACTGGTGGTGGCTCCGGTTCTCAGGGTACAGACCCAATGGACCGAAACATTCTCAGCGGAAACAACCCGTTCGGCCCAAGGCTTTGGCTCCACTGGATTACAATAGCTTGTCGTCAACCATCCGAGTCAGCCATCGTCAGGTTACTCCCCAGCGGGATCCAATCCCAATTCCCGCTTGAGCGCTTCAATAGAACTGGGGTCGATGTAGTTTTTGCAGCAAACCACTTGAGGGATGCGAATCAAGTCGTCCGAGGCTTTGGCGATCGCCATCTTTACCGCCGTACAACTGGCGCGATCGCAAATAATGGTTTGAGATTGTTTAATGAGCGCCCGTAATTTGGGTCCATCTTGGCACTGTGCGGTCATCACATAGAGATCTTCGCCGCGCACGCTATGGACCATGACCTCCGCCACCCCCAGCGTCCCAGAACTTAAGCTGACTAAACCCAACCGCGTTCCGACAGGGAGGGATTGCACGAGGGCCAATTCCCGCTGGTAGTTATAGATATCGATGGCAATAATCCGAAAGGCTCTGGTGGTTGATTGCGAGGTCTGTAATGCCTTGAGCAGAGCTTCCGCCTGACTGGCAAAATAGCGTACGGTCACCAGGGTCGCTGCACTAGCGTGGGACAGAACGGTCTCCAAGTCTTCTAAAAAGGCCAATTGGACCGGAATGGACAAGGCGCTTTGCAACTCTTGCACCATAATTTCGCCAGCACCCAGATCATGTCGCGGAACCGTGACCAGCAATTGGGTGCTGGCCTGCAACCGTTCGTCAATGGCCTGCAACCATAAATTCCGAATTTGATTTAAGGAATGACCTTGTTGTAAAAAACCGTCTAGACTCTGCTCAATCATCTCGCGGATGGGGGCGGCAGACGAGGCAACAGACTGGATACTTTCTTGACCTAAGGCCCGCACATAAATCCCCGACCCCATGTGGGCTTCGACAAATCCAGCCGTGGCTAACCGCTCATACACCTTGCTGATGGTATTGCGATGCAGCCCCGTTTGGGTGGCCAGTTGACGGGTACTGGGTAGCCGATAACCGGGCGGAAACTGACGGGAGGCGATCGCAAAACAAATCTGGCCAAACAACTGGGTCGAGGCGGGAATCTCGCCATCCGTCTGAACGTGAAACTCGACCATACTGGAGCCTCAAGGGAACATACCCTGCAACAAGATTTTAGCCAATACCAAGGCAACCGTTGGCTGCCCACATTCCCCCAATCGTTTCAGATTAAGCTGAAGAGAATTGTTCCGCAAGAGATTGACACAACCTGAATCATGGCTGATCGCAATCTTGAAACCGCCTGGGTCAAAATCCCCAATCGTGCCCTCAACCTCGATATCGATGCCTATTTGGCGCAACCCCAGGCCGATGGACCGTTTCCGGCGATTATCGTTTTTCAAGAGATTTTTGGCGTCAATGGGTATATCCGGGATGTCGCTGAGCGCATCGCCCTGGAAGGCTACGTGGCGATCGCCCCGGCCCTCTATCAACGGCTGGCCCCGGGCTTTGAAACGGGATATACCCCCCAAGAGGTTGAATTAGGGCGAGCCTATAAGGTGCAAACCCAAGCGGCAGAGTTGTTAAGCGATACCCAAGCCACCATTGACTACCTGCAAACCTTACCCCAGGCTCAAGGCAATGCCATCGGTGCCATTGGGTTTTGTTTCGGGGGACATGTGGCTTACCTGACGGCAACGCTGCCGGCCATTAAAGCCACGGCCTCCTTTTACGGGGCAGGTATTGCTACCCTAACCCCCGGCGGTGGTCCGCCCACGATCGCACGCACCGCCGAGATCAAGGGGAAACTCTACGCCTTTTTCGGCACCCAAGATGCCAGCATTCCCCCAACAGAGGTGCAGCAAATCGAGGCGGTCTTAACAGAGCATGCTATTCCCCACCGGATTTTTTGCTATCCCGCCGATCACGGCTTTTTTTGCGACCAGCGGGCGAGCTATCAACCGACGGCAGCGGCAGCGGCTTGGCAGCAGGTGCTACAGCTCTTCAGGGCTGAACTAGGCTTCCGTGCCTAAGGAGAGCTGGCGATCGCCAGACATTTCAGCTGATGTGCGGCGACGACGGCGGCGGGGGCCGTTGGAGACATCGTCTTGAACCAGATCTTCAGCGGTTTCAACCCCAACCTCACTGGCAACGGCCAATGGGGTTGGCATCGGCACAGAAGGCACCTCTAAATCAAGGGGAGATGGGGCTAGTTCGGATTGGCCATTGTGAGACATGGCGATCGCTTCTGGTTCTACCTCCGCCTCCGCAAGATTGAGGGGGGCACCCTCATGCGCTTCCTCCTGGTCAGGGAATCGCACCTGAATCACTGCCGTTCGGGGGTTTTTGACTTCTCCTTCAAACAAGACCAGAGGCGAGATTCCCATAAATGCAAACACATCTTGTTCTTTAGGGGTCATCGCGACGGATATCACTTCGGGCGGAGTGTCTGTGCGGGGTTTAAAACTATCGACTCGACTGGGTTTCGCACGTTCTGGCGTCGATTTTTCTGGTTTTTTGCCTATCCCCTCCGAGTCAATGACCAAGACATTAGCCCCATTGCTTACGCTGCCTGGGGGGCGAAGAACTTTGGGGGC
>JBAVRC010000117.1:0-2855 GCA_049694615.1 Thermosynechococcaceae cyanobacterium
GTTTCCAGCAATGGCTCCAACAGGATCATCCTCCCACTAAAGTGATTCTGGATTTTGGCAATACAACCCTCATCGATAGCAGCGGGATTGGTTCCTTGTTGGGCAGCTTAAAAACGGCCCGTGCCCAGAAGATTCAGGTCGTGGTTTGGAGCCTTAATGCACAGGTGCAATTGGCCTTTTCTTTGGCAGGATTAGAGCAACTGTTTGCCGTTGAAGTGAATACTGAGGCCACGGCGAAGACCCCCATTCGCCAATCGACCCAACAACCATTACTCATCCATCGATCCGTGCGATCGCCCGTGAAACGGATGATCGATATTGTGGGTGCCATCGTTGGTCTATCCGTGACTGGGGTTTTGCTGGTACCCATTGCGATCGCCATTCAGCTCGATAATCCCGGCCCGATTTTTTTTCAGCAAACCCGCTGTGGTTTAATGGGACGGCATTTTTGGATCTGGAAATTTCGCTCCATGGTGACCCATGCTGAAGCCCTAAAACATACGATTGAAAATCAAGCAGAAGGTGCTTTTTTTAAGAATGACCAGGATCCAAGAATTACCCGTGTCGGTCGATTTCTGCGCAAAACGAGTCTGGATGAATTTCCACAATTCTGGAATGTCCTCAAAGGAGATATGAGTTTAATTGGGACGCGTCCTCCCACCCCTGATGAAATTAATCAGTACGAAGTCTTAAACTGGCAGCGCTTGGATGTCAAGCCAGGTCTGAGTGGCGAGTGGCAGGTCAATGGACGCTCAAAAATTCGCGATTTTGAAGAGGTCATCCGTCTAGACTTGCGCTACCAAGACAATTGGAGTTTAATGTATGACTTAAAGCTCATTTTAAAAACCTTTCTCGTCATCTTTAGGAAGGATTCAGGGGCCGTCTAAATGGCGTTGGAAACAGGTTTTTTTATCCAGCGGTCTGAGTTACGGGTTGAGACTGACCTAGATGTAATGTCCCGTGTCGTCAAGTGGTTCGACCAATTTGACCGTCCCCCGCTCACCCATCGTCTCTGGCTAGAAGCTCAAATAGCCTTAATTGAAGGTTTTACCAATGCAGTTCGTCATGCCCACCAACATTTGCATGAGACAACACCGATTGAACTTGACGTACAAGTATCCCCACAGTTCTTTCAACTGTGTATCTGGGATCAAGGGAATCCCTTTGACTTCGAGCTAAAACTACAACGCCTTCATCACCTCATCAACAGCCCCGATTTTGATCCGTTTACCCATGAAACTCGGTGGGGTGGCATTATGTTTCTGAAACTGAGACTCAATTATGGTTGGCACATTTCCTATGATCGGCCGATGGTGGATCGCAATTGTCTAAGGGTGGAGAAATTGTTGTCCTATCCCGATTAAATCCAAGCCGAAAAACCAGGTCCAATTGGATCATCAAGGCGGTATGGCTAGTCTGTGGGGATCCTTACTGCGGTGTCTCCTCTGCCCCCTCCTTCTTCTCACCAGTCTCTTCCGGGCTAATATTGTGCATATCGTTCGGACGCACTGGCTTAGGCTTTAGACTCCCTTTGCGGCCCTCAAGGGGCGGCAAATCAGGAAATGTTTGCGCCGATACATCTTGCACCACACGCTTCATGTAGGTGTGCCAGGTGTAAGCAGCGGTTCCACTACTGCCATAGGTGGGGTAGTTATCGTCATTCCCCAACCAAACCCCCGTCGCCAATTGGGGAATAAACCCGACAAACCAAAGGTCGCGAGCATGCTCGGAGGTGCCTGTTTTACCCGCCACTTGACGGTTCAGTTGGGCTGCCACCCCAGTCCCTTCATCCACCACATGCTGAAGCATCCAGGTCATAATCGCCGCCGATGCGGGATCTAAAACCTGCTTCCGGCCCGCACTGGCATCGTAAATGACCTGCCCATTGCGGTTATATACCCGGCGAATCCCGTGGGGGATGGTGCGATAGCCCTGCGCTGCCAGTGTTCCATAGGCGCTGGTTAATTCCAGCAAATTGACTTCATTGCCCCCCAGCGCTGTCGAGTAAAACGGATCCAGTTTTGACACAATGCCCATGGCATGAGCTAATTGAATCGTGGGTTCAAATCCGACATCGATGATGGCCCGCACGGCTGGGATGTTAATGGACTGGGTTAGGGCCGTCGTCATAGACACCCACCCTTGGTACTTATTGCTGTAATTTTTGGGCTTGTAGCCATCCACCACAAAGGGCGTATCTAAATAGCCGTCATTGGGCGATAACCCGGAGGCGATCGCCGCCGTATACACAAATGCCTTAAAGGTAGAACCGGGCTGTCGCTGCGCCTGGGTCACCCGATTAAACTGAGACGACTTAAAACTGGCACCGCCCACCATGGCCCGAATTTCTCCCGTCTGCGGCTCGATCGATACCATCGCCGCTTGGTCGAAGCCCTGGGTATAACCGTCTAAATACACCGTATCCTCAACAGCACGGGTTGCTGCTGCTTGCCATTGCAGATTCAGCGTCGTCTCAACGGTTAATCCTCCTTGTTTTATGGTGTCAGCAGGTAACACTTTGGCCAATTGCTGCTTTAAATAACTGGAAAAATAGGGGGCTTTATCCTGTAAATTGGGCGGCGGACTAGCGTTCAGGTTTAAATCCGCCTGCTTGGCCTCACGGGCCTCCGACTCGGTAATAAACCCAGCCCGAACCATCCGATCTAATACTTCATCTCGACGGCTTTGGGCCGCCTGGGGGTTAATTAACGGCGAGTAGAGACTGGGTGCAGCTGGCAATCCGGCTAGGGTTGCCATTTGGGTAAGGGTTAGTTTTTCCACGGGTCGACTGAAATAAATCCAGGCCGCATCCCCTACGCCGTAAGCACCAGACCCCAGATAAACTTGATTCAGAT
>JBAVRC010000118.1:0-7635 GCA_049694615.1 Thermosynechococcaceae cyanobacterium
CCATAGACTTCCCCAAAGGTGCTAGACGGACCAACGTATGGGTTAGTCTAGCGTTTCCCGAATATGCGGTGCATGGGCTAAAGCGCAGCCGAATCCAATCCTTCTGGGGCGTTCAGCCAATTCTTAACGAATACTCACGTGTAGCATAGTGTTCAAGACCTAATCTGATACAGGGTGAGCTTATTACCGCTTTGTCATTGTGACTAACTTCCTGCACGTCAATTCATTCCTCCGTCGAATCCCCGGTCAGTCTTTTCTCTGGTTTGCGATCGCCATTTTTGGCGCGTCCAATGCCATCACCCGCAAGTTGACTGAAATTGGCGCGCAGCACGGAGCCGGTATTCACAATCCCATTTCGCTCTGCAATGTATTGTTTGTCGGCAACCTGTGCGCGTTGCCCGTGATGCTATTGATTTACAAGCGGCATTTAAACGTCGCAACCTTGAAACAACTGTCGCGACCGGAATGGGTGAGGTTGACCATCGTTGCGATTTTGTCAGGTGCGCTGGTGCCGGGATTGATTTTTCAAGCTCTCTCCCTAACCGCAGTCAATAACGTGGTTTTGATTGGTCGCTTGGAGCCGCCCTTGGCGATCGCCCTGTCGGTTTGTTTTTTGGGGGAACGGATCAATCGCTGGAAAATTGCCGGAGCGATCATGGCCTTTGTGGGTGTGGCCTTGACCATTTTCTTACAACCGCCACCCCCCAACACCATGGGCATGGGAGGACTCCACATTGGGACTGGGGAATTGTTGACGGCTTTCAGTGCGATCGCCTCCGCTTCCTCTACGGTCCTGAGCAAGAAATACCTAGGTCATGTGCCCTTGGGCCTCTATAGCGTCTTTCGTACGGCCCTAGGCACGGTCATCTTCTTTTTTCTCGCGCGGCTCATCTATGGGAACCATCACTTTATGGATGCGTTTTCGCCCTTTTTGTGGCAGTGGATGGTGCTCTATGGCACCTTGATTGTCGTGCTGGGTCAGTCTTTTTGGGTGAAAGGCTTGCGAGCCTCTACCGTCACATCCGCATCCCTCGCCTCTTCCTTTACACCCCTCGCTGCAATACTGGCATCCTATTTCATTTTGGGTGAAGCCCCAACCCAAGCGCAGGTTATGGGCGGCAGTGCGATTTTGGTTGGCATCTGCCTCAGTCAAATCGGCATTCGGACCAAGCCCTCTATCCTCGCACCGAAGACTGACATTAACGCGCTCCAAATAGAGCAAGCCCTAGAAACCCGCATGGGATTTAAAGGCATTTGAAATCGGTTGAGCGTCGCTTCCGCTTACAACACCCGCAGCAAACTCGGGATGCTATCCACCGCGTCCAAGGTCTGCAGTTCTGCCAGTGCCGTGCGAAAATCTCCCTCGCGCACGGCATGGGTCACTACCACAATTTCAGCGAGTTCGTCTTGAAACCCCGTTTGCACCAAAGATTCCAAACTCACGTTATGGTCGCCAAAACACGTGCCTAGCTTGCCAATCACACCGGGATGGTCCTTGGTTAGAAACCGAACATAGAACCGGGTCACCAGTTCATCAATGGGTTCCACCTGGCTATAGGAATGATGCGAACAAGACAATAGCGGGTGAATGGTCGGCAAATCAGGATGATTGGCCATTACCCCTGTTTTCAAGAGCGCTGCCACATTGATAATGTCGGAGACCACCGCACTGGCCGTTGGCCCTGCCCCCGCACCGGGACCAAAAAACATGACTTGCCCCAGGGGCTCCCCTTCGATCAAAATGGCATTGTACACATCGTTGACACTGGCCAAGGGATGTTGTTTCGGCACCAGGGTCGCATGGACCCGTACTTGCAAGGGTGCTGCGTGCTCGGTGTGGGGGCGATCCGAGCGTTTGGCGATCGCCAGCAGTTTGATCGTAAATCCCAGCTTATCGGCATAGGCAATATCCGAAGCGCTAACCTGGCGAATCCCTTCCCGGTGAACGTCGTCTAACTTAATCCGTTCGCCAAAGGCCAATGAGGCCAAGATGGCAATCTTATCCCCCGCATCCAGTCCGTCCACATCGGCAGTGGGATCGGCTTCGGCATACCCCAACCGCTGGGCATCAGCGAGAATATCATCAAAACTTTGACCCGACTGCTGCATTTGGGTCAAAATATAGTTCGTTGTCCCGTTCAGGATACCTATCACGGAATGAATGCGATTAGCCCCCAAGGACTGTTTCATGGGCTGAATGACGGGAATGCCCCCCGCCACCGCCGCTTCGATCATCACGTAGACGCCGGCTTGATTGGCTGCGGTAAAAATTTCATCCCCATAACGAGAAATCACCGCTTTATTGGCCGTGACAACATGCTTGCCATGGGCGATCGCCGCTAGGATTAAACTGCGGGCCGGCTCCAGACCGCCCATGACCTCTACGACTATATCGATAGCTGGATCCCTAACAATGGACTGGAGATCCGTTGTGATGCACTCAGTGGGAACCTGGACGGCACGAGCTTTTTCGGGCGATCGCACCCCAATCTGATGGAGATCGACCGTTTGCAATAACGGGTGACGCCCTAAGCGATCCTGAAAGATCTGTGCCACGCCCGTTCCGACTGTGCCAAGGCCAAGCAAACCGACTTTAAAACCCACAACCTTACCCTAATGCCTGATCCACCCCTATCATTGTGACACCTCCACGCCCCTCGGCGATCAGTACAAGGTTGGACCGACCTTCTCCTTATGCGTATGTATAGGTCCATTGGGGGGAGTGATCGAATGTCCGTCGCCAATGGGCATAATAGTCTAAAAAAACAGTCTAACTTCATGAACGGCTCCTATGAGACCTGGATTGATATCTAACCATTAGAGATTTGTATATTTGGTAGCCGAAAATAAGATTCAAAGCATGTTATGTGTTAAGGTACTTCATAAAATATTGTGAAATTATAAAGCTTTTAATCTTTCTGGAAAAAATAATCTAACTCAACGCTCTTAGTGTAAAATTGAAGGAATCGAATCTCTACCTTCATTTACTTTAAGAATAATATAGTTTTTATGGATACCGATGCGTATTTTAGTGTATAGCCTAAACTATGCGCCTGAGATGGTTGGGATTGCCAAATACAACACGGAGCTTGTGGACTGGCTAACCCTTCAAGGCCATGAAGCTCAGGTTATTTGTGCTCCACCTTACTATCCGAGCTGGAAAATATCAACCCACTATGCGTCTTGGAAATACCAACTCGATCATTGTTCAACCACACCTATCTATCGGTGTCCCATCTGGGTCCCCTCCCGACCAACGGGGCTAAAACGGATTCTGCACCTATTCTCGTTTGCTATTTCTAGTGCGCCCATGCTTTTTTGGCGCTCTCTCGCATGGCAGCCAGACTTCATCTTTATTCTTGAGCCGCCATTTTTTTGTCTTCCTTGGACGCTCCTCGTCTCAAAGTTGTTTGATATTAAGGTTTGGCTCCATGTTCAAGACTTTGAACTGGATGCAGGGTTCTCTTTAGGCATCATGCCTAATTGGCCAATGTTTCAGACCATGGTTGGGTTCTTCGAAGGCCTCCTGATGCGGCAAACGGCAATCGTCTCCACCATTAGTCAGGAAATGCTCAAACGGCTACGCAGGAAAGGCGTATCTGCGGAAAAAAGTGTTCTCTTCCCAAACTGGGTTGACATTAGCACCATACATCCACTGGACCATACGAGCCCCATTCGCAAAGAATTGGATATCAAGCCAGACCAAATTGTTTGTCTCTATTCCGGCAACTTAGGTGCGAAGCAAGGGTTAGATATTTTAATTGGTGCCGCCCGCCAACTCCAGAAGCAAACCAAAATTGCTTTTGTGATTGCTGGCGATGGTCCGGCCAAACGATCTCTGATGGATCTCGCCAGCGATCTCGTCAATGTACAATTCCTTGACTTACAGCCGATTGAGCGATTGAATGATTTGCTGAATATGGCCGATATTCATCTACTCCCACAGTCCACAGAAGCAGCCGATCTCGTTTTACCCTCCAAACTGAAAGCAATGTTTGCTTCAGGACGTCCAGTTGTAACCACTGCTGACCTCCAGACCGATCTCGCCCAAATCGTTTTAGGCCGAGGTCTGGTGGTACCGCCCGGAAATGTTGATCAGTTGTCTCAAGGGATCCTGCACCTCAGTCGCGATCTAGATTTGCGCTTGCGCTTAGGACGAGCCGCTCGAAATTATGCCCTCATTCACTGGGACCGTAATAATATTTTAGCCAAAATTGAAGAGAAATTTCAGGATTTATTAGTGCAAAATAATAACCCAATAGAAATAATTTCAAATAAAGATAATTTTATTGCGCCTGAATCAACGGAATGCAAAAAAATATAAATTAATTTTATAACAAAAAAGGTTCTTCAGAGACTACAATTCTTTGCAAGTATTGTCCGTACTGGCTTTTCTTTAAATCCTGAGATAAGGAAATTAATTGCGCTTTAGAGATATATCCCATTCGGTAGGCTATTTCCTCTATGCAAGCAATTTTTAAGCCTTGTCGATGCTCAATGGTTTCTACAAACATGGATGCTTCCATCAAACTTTCATGGGTGCCTGTATCGAGCCAAGCTGTTCCGCGTCCCAATTTCTCAACCTGTAATTGATTTTGTTCGATGTAAACTTTATTGACATCCGTAATTTCTAATTCTCCTCTTGCTGAGGGTCTGAGTTGACTTGCAATTTCAATCACTTGGTTATCGTAAAAGTAAAGACCTGTCACTGCATAATTTGTCTTCGCCTTTTGGGGTTTTTCCTCAATGCCGATGACATGGCCTTTTGTATCGAATTCTAAGACGCCATAGCGCTCTGGATCATTAACCCAATAAGCGAAGACTAGTGCACCCGATTTTAATCCATTGGCGCTTTGTAATGTTTTGGCTAGCGAATCTCCATAAAAAATGTTGTCCCCTAAAATTAACGAGACATTATCATCCCTAACAAAATCGCGACCAATAATAAAAGCTTGGGCTAAGCCTTCTGGCTTGGGCTGCTCGGCATAGGATAATTTTAATCCAAGTTGACTACCATCTCCGAGTAATCGATGAAACAAAGGCAAATCTTGTGGAGTAGAAATAATCAGAATTTCTTGTATGCCCGCCAACATTAAGGTTGATAGCGGGTAATAAATCATGGGCTTGTCATAGACTGGCATTAACTGTTTCGATAAAACGCGAGTTAGGGGATATAATCGCGTTCCAGACCCCCCAGCCAAAATAATTCCTTTCATTATGACAATGTTTATAAATTAGCTTATCGAATTTTAGGGCAAGGTGTTGCAGCGCGCTGTGCGGTACTGCACTGTAAGGCTAAACACGGTTGGGTGTAAGCCGCTTCTGTTTCCAGGGGGGGGGGAACCTGTCCAAACACCATCTCGCAACTCAAATCTTCAAAGTTGGGGGTCATGGTGAGAGGAATACCAAATCCTTGGGTAAAAAAGTCTTGGGTTGGCAATTTGCATAGGTTAATACACATGCCCACACATCCGCTTTGTTCTAGATATCGGCATTTCTCAATATGGACGCCGCTCCGCTGAAGCCGAAGTTGTCCATTGTGGTCTTTCACCTCCGCTTCAGCAACTTGGCAAGGTCCCACCAACCACTCGAACAACAAGGCCGCAAACCAGGCATTGAGTTCGCACACCAACTGGGTTGGCGAAAACAAGGTCCGAATCAGTCCTAGAACGGGGCTGGGCACCAAGGAGCGCAAAACAACCCCCACAATGGCCTGTTGGGCTTTGGCATTACGGCCTTCCATGATTTGCTGAGACAGGTCGACAAACCCGTCATAGCCCGAGAGGGTTGTTCCTTGGCCCAGGGCGATCGCAATCTTGCGACTAAACAAGCGAATAAACAGCCGATCCACTGGCGTGTCGTTGTACTCTGTTGTCTGCATGTCAAAACTCTATGGCTTCTAGCTCCAGCAAGGGCGCAATGTCTTCCCATCCTAGACCTTGGCGTAGGATCTTGACGGGTTGTGCGCACAGATCTAATACCGTTGACACTTCGCGACTCGGTGCTTGACCGTTATCGACAATCACATCCACGAGTTTATCAAAGGCATCGAACAACTCCACTGGGGATTGCGCGGCAATGGGGCAATAGTATTCGTCGTCTGGGGACAGACCGACAATGGCCGAAGTTGAGATGACCGGATTGCCCAATGCCTCTAACAGCGACTGGGCGACGGGATGATTGGGGACGCGAATGCCGGTGGTTTTGCGCTTCGGGTCCATCACCAGCTTCGGCACCAATTTGGTGGTAGGCAAGATAAAGGTGAGGGGACCCGGTACCATTCGCCGCATCAGTCGATAGGCCACATCGCTGACATAGGCATATTTGGCAATGTCCGATAGGGATGCACATAGAAAGGTGAGGGGTTTGTCATTGGAGAGTTGCTTGATTTGGCGCACCCGTTGCACAGCGGATTTGGAATAGAGGTCGCAGCCGATGGCATATACGGTGTCCGTGGGATACAACATCACGGCTCCCGACCGGAGCGCATCGCAAATCTGGTCAATCGTCCGACGTTGCGGCGAATCCGGGTGAACAGTATACACTTGGGCCATAACGGAAACCAACTCCTGGACCGCACCCATCATAGACTGTAACTGTCTGTCAAGAGACCCAATGGCCAAAATTGCCTATTTTGAATGTCCCACTGGGATTGCTGGAAATATGTGTTTAGGGGCGCTGTTGGATGCGGGGGTGCCCCTTGCCCATCTCCAAACCACCCTGGAAGCCTTGGGGTTATCTCACGAGTATGCGATTCAAGTTGAGACGGTTCAACGACAAGGGCAACGGGCAACCTATGTGCAGGTCCAGTTGCACCCAACCCCCACGGCCCAAGGTGGCCATTCCCACCGACATCTCCCCCAAATTCTGGCCCTGATTCAAGGATCGACTTTACCGGAGCGGGTGAAAGGGTGGAGTGGGCAGATTTTTCAGACCTTGGCGATCGCCGAGGGGGCGGTACATGGCATCCCACCAGAAGCGGTGCATTTCCATGAAGTGGGCGCGACTGATGCCATTGTCGATATTGTCGGGACTTGTATTGGCCTCGATTGGCTGGGGATGGAGCAGGTGTATTGCTCTGCCTTACCCACGGGGGGTGGTACGGTACGAGCAGCCCACGGACTCTTGCCCGTCCCGGCTCCAGCGGTTTTGCAATTATTCGCCTCGCGTCAGGTTCCCCTCTACGACAACGGCATTCAACGGGAACTGGTGACCCCCACCGGAGCGGCGATCGCCGTGGCCTTAGCCACATCCTTTGGTCCTCCGCCCGCGATGCAGTTGCAGGGCATTGGCCTGGGGGCAGGCAGTGCTGAGTTGTCGCTCCCGAATGTGCTGCGCCTGTGGATTGGGCAGACAGAGACCTCGGTCGCTGCCCAGTCAGAAACGGTTGTTTTACTGGAAACGCAACTGGACGATCTGAGTCCGCAAGTGGTGGGGTATCTCTACGACACCTTGTTTGCAGCAGGGGCACTGGAGGTGTTTACCCAGGCCATCGGGATGAAAAAATCTCGACCGGGGCTGTTGCTGAGCGTGTTATGCCAACCGGAACAGCTTGGCGCGTGCGAGGCCATTTTGTTTCGGGAAACCACCACCCTCGGCATTCGCCGCACGGTGCAGCAACGCACGGTTTTACCC
>JBAVRC010000119.1:0-2902 GCA_049694615.1 Thermosynechococcaceae cyanobacterium
ACTTGTAAGTTCCTCGCTGAGAACTTTTCTGAGGATTTTGCCTCTTGGTTACTTGGCGAACCCATCACCATGACTCAACTGAGTCCTTCTGAACTTTCGCTTGAACCGATTCGAGCGGATGCATTGATTCTATTGGCTTCTACTGATCTCATCTTGCAGCTTGAATTCCAGACCGAACCAGATCCAACCATGCCATTCAGAATGGCAGATTATCGCCTGAGGGTGTTTCGCCGTTTTCCGAATAAGCGGATGCTACAAGTTGTCATTTATTTGACGCCTTCAGCCTCGGATCTGGTTTATCAAACTGCGTTTGAGATTCCGGGGACTCGTCATGAGTTTGAGGTCATACGCCTGTGGGAACAACCGACTCAGCCGTTTCTGGAATCGACGGGGTTATTGCCTTTGGCGGTGCTGACCCAAACCCCGGATAAGGCCCAAACTTTACGTCAGGTTGCGGAACAAATTGAGGCGATACCTGAGTTGAGGATGCAGAGTAATGTGGCGGCGTCTGCTGGAATTCTGGCGGGGTTACAATTGAAGAGGGATTTTATCAATCAGGTGCTACGGAGAGATATTATGCAGCAGTCTGTGATTTATCAAGAGTGGCGAGAAGAGTTTCTGCAAGAGGGCCGTCAAGAGGGTCGTCAGGAGGGCCGTCAGGAGGAGGGGTTAACTTTTGTTTTGCGCCAACTCAATCGTCGCATTGGCAGTCTATCCCCAGAAAATCAATTGCAGATCCAATCTTTGGCTTTGGCTCAACTGGAGTCTCTTGGTGAGGCGTTGTTGGATTTTACGGGGGCTGATGATTTGGATGCATGGTTGAGGTTGCACTCATAGACAAAAAATATGATCGCCTTGTTCTATTTCTGGACATTAGGGGCGATCGCTAGATCTTTCAGAGCCGTGACACACCAAGTGATCGCCTCGATAAATAATCCAACCAATTGTGGGTTTCTCAAGTCTGGCATAAACACGATGGATGACAGGCGATCGCATTCTTCCTATCGAAACTAAAAGTGATCGCTTTCTCTGGCTTGATGCGATCGCATCGCATATTGTCTTGACAAAATCGAGTATCACGACTCCTTGCTTTTTAAAAATGGAGTCATTGAATTTGATTCGAGTTGAGTTAACCCTGTAATTCAATGGTGGGAGGAGTTTGATACTCTTGAGATGCTAATCTTGTGCGTTTATATTGACGTAATGTTGAGTCAATTTGAGAAATTGCATCGTCTAAAAACAAGTTATATAGAGCAAGTTGGCGGTTTGATTGTCGTAAATTTTCTAGACAGCGTTGTTTGGTTTCATCATCGGGATAGAAATTTTGATCAGTCATGGTAAATTCCAACCTTTCTTAATTTCTTGAACGCTAGCATTAGAGGCTTCTAGGTTTGCTTGCCCCTCATAAATTACTTTTTCTAATAAATCTGCTATATCGTTAGAGGCTATTGGCTGTGCTTCCAGGGTTTTCAAAAGTAATGTGTTAAGGCGAGAATAGGACTGATTAAGTCTTTCCCTTACATTTTGCAACTCTTCCAGTTCACTAGTTGTTCTGGGTGTCTCCCCATATTGCTCAAAAAATATCCACTCGGTTAAACAAGCATTTTCGATTCCCTCCGCTAGCTGACGCAGTAGGTTGAAAATCATGGTCAAGGTTTCATCTGATAACTTTGCCATTAATTGGTCACTCGTATCTAAATCAATGATAGCTTAACTCAGCAGGGATAAGGAAAAATATAGTTTGTGGAACGGCGTGAATGGCACTACAGCCGAGCTTATAGAAAAACTTAATCACCTCCCTAAACAATCCAATTGGTTACGGGGTTTCTCAATTCTGACATGAAGTACGATGGATTACGGGCGATCGCATTCTGCATATCGAGACAAAAAGCGATCGCTTTCTCTAGCTTGCCGCGATCGCATTGTGCCTGTTTTCCCTGTACGTTTAGGAGCTACCGATTCAGTCGTTTATGAAATCAACAGATCTATCACCTTTAGCTGTGTTATTTCATTATTGTTTGAATCAATAAAATAGCTATTTCACTCTGGCAATTGATCGCAAATACTCTCATATTCTTTATCGCTATTTATTCTAATAAAATCATCGATCATAAAGTCTGTTGACCTCTCGATATATCTGAGATAAGCAAAACCCGTATCATTGATTTGAATAAATTCATCCTTTGATCTTTCTTGTTTAATTTTATATCTATTGCCTTTCAAATCTTCCAGTATAAAGACTAAATATTCTTGTGCAGTCTTTTCGATGAATTCATTTTGCAGCTTCTCTATGATAAATCCTGGAATTATTTCTATTTCATAAATCTTAGTATATTCTTTTCCTCTTTTGAAATTATTATATGCGATTATCAACATATTTTCGAAAAGGTGATACAATAACAAAGTAAAGCATACATAAATTATGATGGTCAAGATTGATGAAGAAAAGGTATAAAGTTTAGGGAAATTAGAGAATAAAGAAAAGAAAAATATAGCAAGAAATGCAAGGGAAGCTACTCCCAGAAAAACAAATCCAACCAATAAAGTTTTTGTGTTTCTATATCCAATTTTTCGAGGATTTTTTAGTAGTTTATTTTTTAATGGCGTTGCGAGAATTTTTTGTAGTCTTTCTCTTGGTGGATAGTCTTTTAAATCTTTACTATTTAATTCCAGATTAGCCCTCGGATAAACAAAATTTCTCTGTAAATAAATTGCCAAATTTTTGACTAAAACTGGCGTGAGTTCTTCAGAGATACCTGCTATTTTAATCGCTACACATCCAGACTTATAGGCAAACTCAATATCCCGCCCTGCCCCTAACGCATCGTAAAACCCCACTGCAAAAACTCGCGCCACTTCATCCCTGATCGCTCGATTCATGCCAATCACGTAGGGAATATGC
>JBAVRC010000120.1:0-5209 GCA_049694615.1 Thermosynechococcaceae cyanobacterium
CGCTCTGGCGCAGGGTTTTCTTTTATACAATCAATCCCACTCATTGTCCCGCTTTAAGCTTTATCCCCTTGCGAGCATTAGCCTCGCTCTCATAAGTGCCTATTTTTTACCATATCTTATCCCTTCACTTGGATGACTTATAACAGTATGGTTTACCATTTTTATTTTTTGACATTTATATATAACTCTATAATCTTAAAGCATTTTATACAATTTTATGCAATACAATATATACAGTATGATATCCATAAAATATAAGATTTGCCAGGATACGCAAAATGAAACAATGGCGTGTTTTGTGGTGTAGCGTCTGTGTTGCACTATTGATCTTGGGATGGGCTGTTCCAGCTTGGGCCTTTTGCGGGTTTTATGTTGCCAAAGCCGACACCAAACTGTTCAACCAAGCCTCTCAAGTGGCGATCGCCCGCGACGGTCAGCGCACCGTTATCACCATGGCCAACGACTTTAAGGGAGCGGTGTCGGATTTTGCCATGGTTGTTCCGGTTCCCGTTGTTTTGCAAAAAGAACAAGTCCATATTGGCAACCCTAAAATCCTGGAGCGCCTAGATGAATTTAGTGCTCCCCGCCTCGTAGAGTATTACGACGAAAATCCTTGTCCACCTCCAATTCCTCCAGGGTCTTCGGCTGGAGCGGATGGCGGCGCAATTCCCCCTAAACCCATACCTGCTTTAGGGGGTGACTATGAAAACAAGGTAACCGTTGAAGCTCAGTTCGATGTGGGAGAGTACAGCATTGTCATTCTGAGCGCGAAGGAGTCCGATAGTTTAGAAACTTGGCTGATTCAGAATGGCTACAAAATTCCGATGGGTTCTGCGGCGCTATTTCGCCCCTATGTGCGGCAAGATATGAAGTTTTTTGTGGCGAAGGTCAACCTTAAAGCGTTTGAGAAATCGGGTTTCCAGACGTTACGACCCATTCAAATGGCCTACGAATCGCCTAAATTTATGTTGCCGATTCGATTGGGGATGATCAATGCGGCTCAGGCTCAAGATCTTGTTATCTATTTGCTTTCGCCGAAAGGTCAAGGAGAGGTCACCAATTACCGCACGGTAAATGTCCCCAGTGATGCCAAGGTGCCGTTGTTTGTCAACCAAGAATTTGACCAGGTTTATCCTGCTTTGTTTGAAACCGCCTATCAGCAAGAAGGTCGGAATGTCGTTTTCCGCGAATATGCTTGGAATATGGCCAACTGCGACCCCTGCTCTGCCTCACCGCTCAATTCTGCCGAACTCAAGGAAGCAGGGGTATTTTGGTACGAAGAGCCGGATGGGAGTGGCTATCTCCCCCCTTGGGCTAATCAAACGGTTTTTATCACTCGGCTACATGCACGCTATACCCGCGATAAATTTCCTGAAGATTTGATGTTTCAAGAAACAGCCAATCAGCAAACCTTTCAAGGCCGATATATTCTGACCCATCCTTTTGAAGGCGATTTGAGCTGCCCTGCGGGTCGCCAATATAAGCGATCGCTTCCTGCCCGCTACGAAAACGAAGCCCAAACCCTCGCCCAACTCACGGGATGGAAGATTGAAACCATCCGCCAAAAAATGAACCTCAAGCCCCCGGCTGAACCTTGGTGGCGTAGACTATGGCAGGAATAATAAGGTCAAATCGATTCCACTTGGGTGGCATTATGATTTGTCGATGATAATGCTGCGCGATCGCGTGAGACTGGCTGTTTTCGGATCATATCGAAATTGATCGATAGTTCCTGCCTTGATTTTTTCAATCACCGCCTCAATTACCTCTAGGGGGACAAGGAACCACTCCCTCGGCTGCACGGGTATGCCGAAGCGATCGGGCAATGCCAATTCCAATCTGGCGTTGTCGAAAACCCTGTGAAGGAGTGCCTCAAGTTTCTTTGGGTTGATATTCGCCAGCTTGAAGGTCGCGACAATTTCCACGTCTGCTAGCAGATAGGTGGGGTCTTTCTTGGCATTGGCAATCCGGCTTTTGACATCGCCTCCAGTAACACCGATCTTGTGAATAACAGACCGATTCTCAGCAATGAAGGGATGATCGGATTGGCTCCTCAGCACATAGATATAGCCAGTCGGTAAATCGTCGGCTGTTTCAACTTGCGAAAACAATGGGAGTGAGCCTAAATCTGGGTTGGTGATGCGGCGGCTGGTTTTGTCTTTGTTTAAAGCACGCTGGAGAGATCGCAGCAGGTAGTCGCTTTCTGTGCCATTGTCATAAATGACTCGCAGGCGGCAGTTTGGCAAACCAGAATCGGTAATAAAGGGTTCGCCCATCTCTGCTACGAGTGTCTTCTGACCATTAATGATAAATAGATCGCCCTGATTGACTTGGGCATTGTCTTGATATTTCAGGGTGTGCCGTGCCCCTGTCTTCAAATCACGCTGTACTTGGTCAAAGATCGGTTTGAATCGATCGAAGTCCTGGCAAGGAGTGCGCTGGGCGATTTCCTCTGCTGCTTTGATTTCGCTGCGCGATCGCACATGAGTGAGCTGAGTTACGTCGTTGACTGAGGACTCATCGACACCAAGAGAGGCCAGCAGCGCTTCATCGTTCGAGTCTTCTTCTGTCGTTAGACTGGTATCGGCTTCCGCGTCTAAAAGCCCGCGTGAGTCTAGCGGCCTTAAAATTTCGCGACATTCTTCAGATTCTCGCAGGCGATCGAGTCGCACTGCATAGAGCCGCTCGAAGATGTCACGATCTTCCCCATGCTGGGGCAGTCTGCCCTGTTCTTCAACGAATCGCTCGATCTCCTCAAAGCCTGCAATGATTCGCTCTTCTTTGGCGGAGCGCTGGCTAGATTGGACGGGTGCTGTGTCGATACCCAATTCGCCGAGCAACTCTAGATCGGCGTCTGTTGTGTATTTAGGCATCTTTTTCCTCCTGCACTTTGCGTTGTAAGAAGGCGATCCCTTCTGCCATCCGTTTTTCCCATGGGTCTGCCGCCGTTAAGGAGGGCAGTCTGCCTTTCTCCTGTTTGAACCGCAGCGCTCGTTTTGCTAATTCCCGTGCTTCTTCCACAGAGAGATTGACCCGCTTGGCTGCAATTACCGCCGCCACCTGCTTTAACCGCTCTTCGCTCATGGACTTGGCGAGAATGGCGTAGGCTTCGCCAAAGGGGTTGATATGATCGATTAGATCCATATCCAGTTCTGTGACAGATAGGGCGAACTGCCTTACCCCATCAATGAGGGCAGTGTTTTTCGCCGCTTCGCCATTGCTGGAACTTGTGGAATACTCCCCACCGCTTTCGTTCATGGTCTTTTTCGCTTGTTGAACCAGGTTGAGGGCGGCGATCGCATGTTGGCGAATCGCTTCCCGATCCTCTTCCTCTAGATTTGGAAATTTCTCTTTGACGATTTTGCCCATGCGCACCTGGGTCAGTTCCTCTGGCACCAGTTCCTCATCGAAGAGGCCGCGCTCGATTGTTTGCTTGTCTTGGACAAAGGCCGTCACTAGGTCGGTCAAGTCCTCGCGACAGATGCGCTCAGCCTCTTCGCTTTTAGGTTCGGCTAGCCCCTTAATTTCTAGCTGGATGAGACCGTTCTCTGGATTGATGCCCACGTTGCACTTGCTAGGATTGTAGCCGCCTTCGCCATAGTCAAAGCCTGGGGTTGGTTGATTATCGGGACGTTTGGGTTTGAACTCGAAGCGCGGTGCGAGCACCTGCTCCATCAGTAGGCTAGCGGCGATCGCTTTAAGGGTATCGTTCACCGCCTCGGCGACAGCGTCTTCGGTGGCGTCTGGCTCAGCGATCAGGTTGGTGAAACGAGCGCGGGTTTTGCTAGGTGCATCGCGGGTGGCCCGTCCGATAATCTGGACGATCTCCGTCAAGCTGGAGCGGTAGCCGATGGTCAGGGCGTGTTCGCACCAGATCCAGTCGAAGCCTTCTTTTGCCATACCGAGGGCAATGATGATATCAACGTGGTCGCGGTTGTTCTTGTGGGCGGGGTCTTTTAGGGCGGCGGCGACCTTATCGCGCTTGGCGGGGTCGTCGTCTACGAGATCGGCAATTTTGAGAATTGTGCCGTCGGCGATTTTGACGAGTTGAAACCCTGTATCGGGATCGGTACCCTGCCATTCGCCCAGTTCGTCAATGATGTGCTCCACCTCGCGGATCTTCTGCTTTGTACTCTCGCGGGAGTTGACATTGGGGATGTGCAGGATTGTTTTCTCGTTAGGGTTCAGTACCTGCATGATGGTGTCGGTGTAGCTGTTCGTGTAGAAGTAGTAGCCGATGTCGAGCTGCTTGAGGTATTGGTAACCGTTGAGCTGTTCGTAGTAGGTGATGGTGTCGAATTTTGATTCGTCGTCTGGGTGCAGCACGGCCTCGGCATCGCCGCGAAAGTAGGAGCCAGTCATCGCTAGGATATGCGTCTTGTCACGGGCCATGAGTTGGCGAACGTGGTCGCCGAGTTTGTTATCTGGGTTGGCGGAAACGTGGTGAAATTCGTCCACGGCAATTAGGCGATCGTCGAAGACTTCGATGCCAAACTTATCCACGGCGAAGCGGAAGGTGGCATGGGTGCAGACCAGCACCTTGGCATCGCTTTCTAGAAATTTTTTCACTGCGTCTACTTTTCCGCCGTCGGTTCCTGGTGCATCGCAGAGGTTCCATTTGGGTTCGACGTGCCAATCGGCCCAAAAGCCAAACTGGCTCAGCGGTTCATTATGGAAGCTGGCACCGATCGATTTTTCGGGTACGACGATGATGGCCTGCTTGAGCTTCTGGTTCTCTAGCTTGTCTAGGGCGATGAACATGAGCGCCCGACTCTTGCCGGAGGCAGGGGGCGATTTGATCAGGAGATAGGGTTCGCCGCGCTTCTGGTAGGCGCGTTCTTGCATGGGGCGCATGCCGAGGGCGTTGGGGCGGGTAGAGGTGCCATCTTGGGCGTAGGTGACGGAAACGGCGGGAATGGCGATCGGATTGCTCATGAATATTTTTGAGTCAGATAGTCGGTGTATTCTGCTTGTAGTTCACGATCGCTA
Organism: Thermosynechococcaceae cyanobacterium; assembly: GCA_049694615.1. GTDB lineage: Bacteria > Cyanobacteriota > Cyanobacteriia > Thermosynechococcales > Thermosynechococcaceae > JAAURS01. The sequence goes on from JBAVRC010000120.1 coordinate 4,990, forward strand.
GGAGCTGGCCCAAGGCGTTTGGCGATGCCCCGGAGTCCGGTGAGAGTGCCGGGGGGAACAGTTGTAGGTTGGGGGGTGGTGAGTTGTTTTTGGTGAAGAAATTCGGCGAAGTTGAGGACTTCGTTGATTTGGTCTTCCGGGAGGACTTTGAGGAGCTAGTGGAGTTTTTCGGTGGCGGTCATGATTTTTCGGGTGTGGTAGATTCAGCGGCAATTTCTGC
>JBAVRC010000121.1:0-1602 GCA_049694615.1 Thermosynechococcaceae cyanobacterium
ATCCAAGGCTGTGACCTGCAAAATACCATTGGCATCGATATCGAAGGCCACCTGAACTTGCGGAATGCCCCTAGGAGCCGGGGGAATCCCCCGCAACTGAAACCGTCCTAGGGATTTATTGTTTTCGGCCAGTTGGCGTTCCCCCTGCAAAATATGGATTTCCACCTGACTTTGATTGTTTTCTGCTGTTGAGAACAGATCTGAGCGTCGCACCGGAATGGAGGTGTTGCGCGGAATTAAGGGCTTCATGACCCCACCAATGGTTTCGATGCCCAAAGACAAGGGGGTGACATCCAGCAGCAAAATATCCTTCAAATCGCCGCCTAAAATACCGGCTTGCACCGCTGCCCCTACTGCCACCACTTCGTCGGGGTTTACATTTTGATTCGGTGCTTTGTCGATGATGTCCCGGACCAGGCGCTGCACAAACGGAATACGCGTTGAGCCGCCCACCAGCACAATTTCGTCAATGTCTGAAGGCCGCAGGTTGGCATCTCGCATGGCCTGTTTGACGGGATCTTGCAGCCGTCGGATTAAGTCGCCCGAAAGGGTTTCAAATTGCCCTCGCGACAGGTTGACATCGAGGTGTTTCGGTCCGTCTTCGGTGGCGGTGATAAAGGGCAAACTAATATTGGTGTCCGGCAGTCCCGACAATTCCATTTTGGCTTTTTCAGCCGCTTCGGTCAGGCGTTGGAGAGATTGGCGATCGCGACGCAAATCAATGCCTTCCTGCTCTAAGAACTGCTCGGCCAACCAATCCACAATGAGTTTGTCAAAGTCATTGCCCCCCAGTTGGGTATCGCCACTGGTGGCTCTTACCTCAAACACACCATCCCCGATATCCAAGATGGAGACATCGAAGGTTCCACCGCCGAGGTCGAACACCATCACGGTTTGGGGTTGGCCATTCTCTAACCCGTAGGCCAAGGCAGCCGCTGTGGGTTCGTTAATAATGCGTTTGATATCGAGTCCAGCAATGCGTCCGGCATCGCGGGTTGCTTGGCGTTGGGCGTCGTTAAAGTAAGCCGGAACCGTCACGACCGCAGCCGTCACAGGTTCGCCCAAATAGCGGCTGGCTTCCTCCGCTAATTTTTTCAAAATCATCGCCGAAATTTCTTCTGGCGCAAATTCCCGTTCCAGACGCGGACATTTCACCTTAATGCCGCCCTCTTCGTCGCGACGAATGGTATAAGGCACTCGCTTCGACTCTGGGGTTAACTCGGTATAATTGCGGCCCATAAACCGTTTGACCCCATAAAACGTATTTTGGGGGTTCAATACGGCTTGGCGTCGGGCCAGTTGACCAATTAAGCGTTCGCCGTCCTTGCCAAACCCAACCACCGAGGGAGTCGTCCGACCGCCCTCAGCATTGGCAATGACCACCGGTTTGCCGCCCTCCATAACTGCCACCACTGAATTGGTGGTGCCTAAATCAATCCCGACAACTTTTCCCATCCGATCGGATTCTCCTCGTGCCAGTCAATGGCGACGCCCATGACGGATCTTCGCCCTTATTGTATCTTGAGCTTGCTAATCGCTATTAATATGCCCGTTGCAGATGGCTCAGATTCCTGGATAATAACAATTCTGTCAAAAACATGA
>JBAVRC010000122.1:0-3432 GCA_049694615.1 Thermosynechococcaceae cyanobacterium
GGGTATGTCTGGAATGATAAACGTCTCGATAGCTCGACGTTTTTGCTCTTTTCCTCAGGTATTGCCTTGAATTATCAGTTTAACAATGTTCTATCGGCGAGCTTGACATGGGGGTATCCCTTTCTCAAACGAAACGCCGATCAATCCAGTCTTCAGGATAACGGGGTTACATTTCAAATAAACTGGAGAGCTTATTGATGGCTATAAGAATTCCTGTTTTCGCCACCTTACTATTTGCATTTATACCCATGTTGCCAATGTTTGCAGGGTCGGCGATGGGAAATCCTCCTCCTTTGACGGCGTGTCGCGAAATAGCGCTGGAATTGAGAATTGCAAGTTCCGTTTGCGATGATGGTCACCTCTCCAAACAGCCAGAAATTGAACGAGAGGATAGGTTGAAAGTTGATCTCTTTCACCGATTTGGCGTTGCATTGCGCCGCTTGGGACATCTCGATACAGCCGAAAGTATTCTCCAAGAAGCATTGCGCGGTAAGCCTAGAGATAGTTTCCTGCTTCTGAGCCTTGCTAATGTCAATCAAGTTCAAGCCCAACGATTCATTTGGCAATTGTCGTCTAACCAAGATCCTGTCGCTCGTTTAAGTGCAAATGCTCGACTGCAAGATCGGATCCGCTATACATTCAATGCCTATGAAAAGCTAATTGACGGTGGACCAGGACAAGATAGCGCAGTGATCGCCGCAGCGAATTGGTTGGAACTGTATGCCATGCTGGATCGATTCGGCCTTTTACAAAAGGGGTTAAACCAACCTGAGCAACGCTTGAATGGTATCGTTCAGTACCTCGATAGCACATTGCCACTTGGTGCAAAAAGCCTATCAGTGCGAGCTAAGTTTGCTGAAGCACTGGTCGATATATCGCAGCGGCATCCTTCACTGTCGAAAGAAACGCAGCATCAAGCAAAACAGTTATACAGCGATAGTTCGAACGAACGTCAAGGTCGGGCAAGAATACAAGCCCTAGCTTTAATGGGCGAGCTATTGCGCCGGGAAAAGAAATATTCCGAGGCCCTTGAGTTGATACAACAAGGCATAGACTTGGCGGAGTCAATCCGCGCTTACGACCTTGCCTATGCAGTTCAATGGGCAGCAGGGCGCATCCATACCGCGCTCGGAAAAACCGAAGTAGCAGTTATCAATTATCGAGCGGCGATCTCGAATATTGAGCGTATTCGCTCAGGTAGTCTAGCGTATAATGTTGAGAAGCAATATGCCTTTCGTGACGAAATTGAGCCTGTTTATAGAGAATTAATGGGTTTGCTTTCAGCATCTCCTGATCCCGATCTCAAAGAGATTTTAGAAATTAATGAAAGATTGCAAATTGCAGAGCTTGAAAATTATTTACAGTGTGGCAGATTGCCTCTCAAAAGTCTACTTGCAATGGAAGAATCGGAATCCCCAGATGCAGCTTTGTACCTTGTTCGAGTTGGAGTAAACTATAGAATAATACTGCGCTCAAAATCAGGAACCCTTCGCCAAAGTAGTCTAGATGGGAGCGAACTAGAAACAGCCTTACACGAAATTCAAAAGACCCTTCAGGGCGATCGCTTCAGAGATCTATCCGAACGCGAGTATCAAGACCTGTTCGGTCGCCTATATCGTGCACTGCTCTTGCCCATTGAAGCTTGGCTACCCGAAGCGGGGACTGTTGTCATCTCAGTAGATAGCAAAATTCAAGGAATTCCCTGGAGCTTAATGTATGACGGCAAACGATATTTGGCAGAGCGATATAGCCTAGCTTATACCCTTGGAAGCCGCATCAAAGATCCCCTTCGTCTCAGTAAACATGATTTAGCCGGGGTGGTCGCAGGACTTTCCCTAATGCCCAAAGGTAGCGAAGAACTGCCCCTTCCAAACGTGCAACAAGAAGCGCAGACAATCGCTAGTATTTTGCCTAAGAGCAAAGTCTTTTTGAATGAGCGATTTACCCTCGCAAATTTGCAGCAGATAATAGGGCGATATCCAATATTGCACCTCGCGACCCACGGACAGTTTTCCTCAAATCCAACTGAGACATACTTGCAGAGTTGGACCGAAAAAATAACGCCAGATCGGCTGGAAATATTGCTGCGAAAAGCGCCAAACCCTATCGAACTGTTGGTATTGAGTGCTTGCGAAACAGCGGCTGGCGATAGCCGTGCGACCCTTGGAATAGCGGGAACCACTGTCAAGTCAGGAGCGAGGGCTGCGCTTGCCTCCATATGGCAAGTGGACGATAGTTCACAATCGCTTCTGATAGGCGAGTTTTATCGGGCATTGACAGAGGGGCAAACAAAAGCAGAAGCCTTGCGCAGCGCTCAACTGAAGATGATGTCGAGTGCATATCGCAGTCCTTATTATTGGGGGAGCGTCGTGTTAGTCGGGTCTTGGTTGTAAAAGGCTTGAAGATCGCGTAGCCCCTGGCCCGCTAGATCAAATTCCGTGGGATTGTTGGTCTCAATGGCAATCTGTTGCGCCCGTTCGTAAGACTGTCGCGCCAACTTGAGTTGTCCCATCTCGAAATATAAATCAGCCAGCAGACGGTCGAGTTTGGAAGTCGGAGGTAGTTCCCGAATCCGCCGTCCAAGGAGTCGGATCGCTTCATCAACGAGAAAATGAGATCTCAACACCGCCAAGCTTAAGTAAGTTTTTTCGGTCTGCGATGTCCTTAACCTTTCGATCTGTAGGAGCACCTGGGAGACCTCTTGCTGTTCGGTCTGGGATAGCACCCTAAACGTCGTCACGGAATGCCCCAACTCCTTTTTTTGAGGATCAAAGGCGCGAATAACCACTTGCACCGTTTGACCGGAAGGCAAAGGCGGAAAAGTCGATGATGCTAGGAGTTCTGTTGAGTTTGTCGTTGCGGTATAGGGGCGATCCGTCAATAGCGTTGCCTCATAAGAAACAGCTTTGGGTATGGGTTGCCAAGCCAACGCAAGGGATGAACCCCGCAAAGCATGACCGTAGGGTTTTACGAGAGTCGGTTTACGCGCATCCTCAGCGCGAGATCGATCGCAAAGCACATACATATCGCTGGAACAGCGTCTGGCGGGGAGACGACTGGATAAACAGCGTTGGAGATCTTCCGGCCTTTTAGCCCAGAACGAATCTAAACCCGAAAGACAGGCGACCCTGACGGGCGTGTCCGGCGTCAAAGACGGTTGCTGTCCGATGCAAACTCCGTAGCCGACCGGGAAGCTGGAATTTTTCGACTCCACTACACGGGCATAGGGGGTGCAAGATTGTGCCGATGCATTTGAGGACCAACCGATCCCTGAACAGACTGGAATCAAAAGAAAAAAGGCCCAAAGTGCGATTCGCATCAGTTCAACCTCCGAAGAGAACGACGAATAAAAGACTGTCGCCAACGCGCCACCTCCGGCGCATAGGCATCTTCGCCTTGAATACTGAGGCAATGTTCCCAGGACTCTGAAGA
>JBAVRC010000123.1:0-1700 GCA_049694615.1 Thermosynechococcaceae cyanobacterium
TGCCGCAATCAAGCGCCAGTCAAGGGAAAAGGTGCCCGCCAACTTGGCTACCCCCAAGGGTAAGGTGTAGTACTGGGGATCGTCCAACACAATCAACGGCCACAGAAAGTCGCTCCATGACCCGATAAACACAAAAATCGCCAGGGTGGCTAAGGCCGGACGGACCGAAGGCAACATCACATGCCACCAAATCCCCAGCTCGGAACAGCCATCCATACGCGCCGCCTCCTCAAGGTCTTTGGGAACGGTCATAAACGCCTGCCGCAACAGAAAAATTCCAAAGGCAGAGGCGATCGCCGGAAAAATGACCCCTAGGTAGGTATTCTTGAGTCCCAACTGCACCGTCAGGATATAGAGCGGAATCATCACGATCTGAAACGGAATCATGATGGTTGAGATGATGGCCGTAAAAATCCAATCTTTTCCGGCAAAACTGAGGCGCGCTAGCGGATAAGCGCCTAAGGAACACAAAATCAAGTTAAGGCTGACGGTCAAAACCGACACCAACAAGCTGTTGACGAAATATTGACCAAAAGGTTGACTTTGCCAAACCCGGACAAAGTTGTCAAGGGTGGGATGGGCTGGCAATAATCGCGGCGGAAACTGAAAAATATTTTCCGACGAGGACTTGAGCGCCGTGCTAATGAGCCACAGAAGCGGCAATAACATGGCCCCGGCAATCAGCCCCAACAATCCATACATTAAGACTGAGCGCAGCAGCCCAAAACGAAAAACTGAGACCTTCAATAACTGGGGCCTTCCACTTTGACAAACATAATGATATGAATCGGGTGCGATCAGGGTTGGATCAGATTTTATCTTGTCCCACGATCCGATTTACAGAGGGCCGCAGCACTCGGTCAAAGTTTTGTATGACTTTTTCAGCCCTTTGACCGAATGCTTCACGACCGATGCAGAACGCTACTCTTCGCCGCCCTCGGTCGCATCGCCAGCAGCAGTCACCTGCTTGAGATGAATATGGCGACGACCCAGAGAAATTTCAAACTCGTCGCCGGCATTTAACTCCATCTTCCGGGTGTAGGCCGATCCAATCAGCAAATTGCCATTGGCTTGGACGCTAATCCGATAGCTCGCACTCCGTCCGCCCCGACTATGGCCATTGCCGGATCGACTGTCAAGCTCAATCCCTTCCGCGTCGATTAAGGCATTCAGAAACTTCATCATGTTCAGACGTTCGCTGCCGTCCGGCATGATGGTGTAATAGCCACATTCTTTGGCCTTATCTTCTCGGCTCAAGTGTTCTAGCTCTCGCACGCGGTTCAGTAAGGCTTCTCCTTGCAAAGGCGTTGTATTCGCCTTTTTCTTAGTGGTGGTGGTCATTCGTCTTCAATCCCTAAAAAGTATTGCACTAGCCAAGCACTTTTCTGCGAAGGCGCAGATATTGAAAATCATACTACCAGTACCAGACTGGTTTGACTTATTTTACTCTAAGATTCATCAGTTCGATAATAATACCTTAACAAATCAAAAAGCCAATGGGTTGAAATTTTTGCTGTATAAATACGGCCAGCGCTGTGGAAATTCCAAACCCTTCTTGTCGGACATCTCCTTGCTTAGAACCTGTTTGAAAAGTCTCTGATCCCCTTGTAGCGCCATTGTGACGAGGCAATTGTAGAGTAAAGGGGTCGCTCAAGAGACCCCAATGATGATACGACCAGCATACGACACAGACCTCACCG
>JBAVRC010000124.1:0-1735 GCA_049694615.1 Thermosynechococcaceae cyanobacterium
CTCGCCATCCCGTGCGATCAACAGCTTGACACGATGGCTCCAGCAATTGGTCCGCACTGGGATGCAGACAATCTTTCCAGGTGGCCCGAGTCAATTGCCCAATCCGTAGCTGATCGCGGCTGATGAAACTGGTTTGAGCCATGCGATCCAGCAGTTCAGTTTGGACCGTCGGCGGTAATGCAGTGGCATGCGCCGTGACCTGTTTGTCTGCAGACGGTTTAACGCAGGCCAGCAAGAGCGGGACGGTTAACCCGAGGGCGATCGCCACCCATTGAGCAACCTTAAATGGCTGAGTCGTTAGCCCCATTCCCCTTAGCGCTCCATATTTGTTTGTTTTGACCATACAACCCATCCGAGATGTGGGGTACAACAAAGGTAAGGTTAATGGCAATCTAGCAACACCCAGTTGCCAAAATTGAAACGGTATTATCTGATCCCTGTACTATTTCAGGCAGATTGTAAAGTCGATGGGGATAAATCTGATTGGAATAGCAATTCCAAATTCAACGCTACGAGATTCCAACACAATTCTCACTATCGAGAACGAATGCAAACCTAGCTGAATGTATTATTACTTTGTATGCCTCTCTCCAAAAGGGTTTCAGGGATATCTCTAAAAGTTAGCCCTGTAACTAATAGAATCTTGATAGGCTTCAATCCAGTTGAAAATTCCTGTGAATATTGGGAACACTAAAGAGAGCAGTTGAAATATAGCAGTTCCCGGATGAATGAGGTACATCAGCTTATGCCTGGATCAGTCTTTCAGGACGCAGGATGTATTTCATCCAATCAGTTAGAGTCTCGAAGTTTTCGCCATCCCTGCAATGCCGCTCCTAGAACGTCGGCACAAAGGGAGTCTTGGGATGCAGTGGATCCCAGGCGCGAAAAACTCAGGACACGAACAATCAGAAACCGCTATAGACCATTTTGAATAGGTAGGGTGGGGCAGAAAAACGAATTTATACAGTGGAGTGCAAAATAAGCCAAAGTAATTAACAGTAAAGTATTTTAGTAATTTAAAAATTCTTGCTGATTATTAAGACAAGTAAATATTCTGTATAGATCGAATCAAAATAAAGGGTTCAAAAGTCAGTGATAATTAACAATGAATTATTTAATATATTAATCGTTGATGATGATTTGAATAATTTAAACGTTTTAACAGAAATGCTGGCTGAACAAAACTATAAAATAAGGCGGGCAAAGAATGGAACTTTGGCACTACTAACAATTGATGTAATGAAGCCAGATTTAATTCTTCTCGATATTCAATTGCCAGACATAAATGGTTATGAGATTTGCAAAATGATAAAGAATAATTATGAGACAAGAGATATTTCGATTATTTTTGTAAGTGCTCTTAATGAAAGCTTTGATAAAGTAAAAGCTTTTGAACTAGGAAGTGTAGACTATATAACCAAACCCTTTGAGATAGCTGAAGTCTTAGCCAGGGTTAAGAATCAACTTAGGATTGAATCAGCTAGACGAGAGATTCAAGTTTTAAATATGTCTCTAGAAGAAAAAGTTGAGTCTCGGACTGCTCAGCTAGAATCTGCCAAGGATGAAATACTTAAGTTATTAATTCAAGAAAGAGAAAGCAATGAAATTAAGTCTAATTTTATTCAAATGATTTCCCATGAGTTTCGTACTCCATTAACTAGTTTCCTTTCGTCAATTGAGATTTTGGAAAATTATAAGTAGGTTTGGGTTGAAAAGCGAAGGTATATGGAGGAAG
>JBAVRC010000125.1:0-2740 GCA_049694615.1 Thermosynechococcaceae cyanobacterium
GCCATAATGAAGGGGGGATGATGATGGGTCTTTAGATTGGAACCGTCATTATCCCCACCTTCGATGGCGTTTATCCCTTTTGAGCCTCTATCTTGTCCAAAGTCCAATTTGTAATTTGTTACAGATATATAATAAAATAATTGAATTAATGGAATTAATAACATGATCGAGTCTTGTGAATGGACTGTAAAAGAAGACTTAGAATCATTAATCGGTCAAATCGAAACATTACGCTTAGACTTTAAGCAATCTAAAATTTTTAATGACTCTCGTGATAGATTGATTGAAAATTTGACTCGTGAAGTATCTGCCTTTGCAAATACTGAGGGCGGAACTATAGTTATTGGGATAGCCGAACGAAAAAATGGAAAGGTAAAGGTTGCTGATTCTATTGATGAGGGTGTTGATATTCAAAATCGAAATCCTGAATGGTTACAGCAGATTATTGAATCAAATGTTAGTCCATATATTCCGGGCATAAGAGTTAGACCGATCTTTCTTGATTCGATTAAAAGACAATGTGCTTATGTCATTACAGTTCCTCCAGGTAAAACGGCTTATCAGGCTTCCGACAAACGGTACTATGGAAGATCTGAATATGAATCGAAAGCATTGCCAGATCATGAAATTCGTTTAAGAATGTTCAGAGGTAAATATCCAAATGCAATTATCGATATAGACAACTGCAAGACACAAATACGTGAAAAAAATGAATATGCCTCAATAAATGAACGTAAGATAGATTTAAAATATGAATCTAGTTTTCTTGTCTTATTGAGAAATACAGGGGAAATTAACATCGAAGAATTTAAAATCCAGATTAAATATAATTTCAGCGAAGATTTACATTTGAACTCAAATATATTAGACGAAACATTCAAAAATGGGAGAATGCCAAGGATATCAAACTCTCTAACAAAATATGCAGACAGTCAACCAAGCCCACAGCAAGTTAACGTATATCCTGGTGATAGTTATCTGATTGATAAGAATGTATTTTATATGAATGATAAATATTTTTCTGATGAGTCATCACTAATACTGAAATGGAAACTTTATCTAAAAGATGCTCAGCCGCTAGAGGGAGAAATAAATTTGGCTCAAAAATTTAGAGAAATTCATTCATGAAAGTGAGAATAGATCTATAAATTTTTGAGATTTTCTGGTTGTTTCTATAAGGATAGGACTCATAATTAAATCTAGAAAGCTGGGCTACCAGCACAAGCCGAAACGGATCAGGATGTGGATAGAAGCTTGCGCTATGGAATCTTTGCCTAGCTTGGTTTTTCGCTTTCAGTTGGTACCCGAAAGCCGTGCCAGAAGTCAAATAACAATTTCAGCCCCATTCAAATTTAACTAACTTCCAAGAAAAACTTAATCTTTCCTCGCAAGGGCTGAAACCTATACAGGATAAGGCATTGAGGCCGATAGGACAGGGGCGATCGCTTTTTACCGAGTCCACTGAATACGGTGAGTTTTCACAGAACTCTCAATATTTTGACTGGGATCATCTAACTGAAATTTCTCAACCATAACGATGAACGCATTTAACAAGTTCTGTGATGCGTCAAATCCGATAGGATACGCCAATGTCAACTCATAAACGCGATCGCGGGTACTAAAATGCATCGAAGCGAGGCGGCGGTTTTCTCCTAATAATCGTTCAAAACTAACCCCAGCCAAATGCTGTGTGTCTCGATTGTCTGGCGGCAACCATTGTCGGAAAGGACCCCGCGATAAAAAATCACGCACACCCACCATGGGCGGCGGATAAACTCGCACAATGACTGGATAATTGGGACGCTCTTTGGACCGTAGGGCGATCGCCGCGAATTGATGAGGTCTTTTGGCTAATGCTTCCACGGTCCAGTCGGGCGGATAGGGAACCCGATAGCCGAGTTGCGGCTCATGAAAAGTGGGCCAATTGCCATAATCTTTGGGAAATGGAACAGGGAAGAAGTTGGGGTCGGGAGCCGCCGCATAGACCTTGACCACCTGTTCAACCACAAAAATGCGATCGGCGTGGGGACAAGCCGCAAATTTTGGCTCTCCTAAATACCCTTTGATCCGGGCATAGTAGGGTAACTCTGCCCCCCTATCGACTCCTGGTTGTAAGGCTTGAGGCACCGTTGCGATTAACCAAGGCACAGTATCCGGGAGAAAATTGCTGCTTCTATGACCTATCTGAGGCGATAACTCTCCCAAAAATGGACGATCTGTTAAAAGGCGATGTCGGGTCTTATAGGGGCAAAAAATCTTATCCTTCGGCACCAAGTAGAGAAATTCGCCCGGTATCGCTATGGATGTCTGGCTGCCATAATATCCATCAATCTCCACCCTGGTTCCGGGTAACGGTGGGCGACGCAGTAATTGTTCAATGTTGGTCGTCAAGGGTTGTGTGCCGGAGCACAGGTGGGTGGACAGAACGTTTCCCGTCTGTTTGGCATAAACCTGGTAGCGATCGCCCAGCTTAAAGCGAACCCCGCAGGATGCTTCCATGGATGCGCTCTGGACCTGTATTTGCCCAGAGACGGTGCCCTTGGTAACGGACTCTACGGCAAAGGTCCAACGAATTGGATCGGCTCCGCTCCTCTGGCTTGCCCCGGCTTTGAGATCCTGCTCGGCGATCGCCCGACCCGTAAACACAACATCCGCATATCGGAGTTTCTCCTCCGGCGATCGGTCTGCACAGCTACAGGCTAGGGCTTTGGGGGTCTGCGGGATAAGGACTAGGCCCGCT
>JBAVRC010000126.1:0-4059 GCA_049694615.1 Thermosynechococcaceae cyanobacterium
AGTTTGCAGCCCTTGTCACCCATGATGTGCCTCGGATCGGGCCGGATCGGGCGATCAATCCAGACTCCCATTCAACAGGCCCTTGGCTTGAAAACACGCCGGAGCAGACGCCATCGGGCCCAAACAAGCATTCGATTCCCCACACATCGCAGGCGCTAGATCCACCTGAATCCGTGTCTGAAAGTGCCGACTCCCATCATTTTGTGAATCGCCTTGGGTTGGATCCCTTCGTCAACGATGGGTTTGATGCGTCTGGCGATACTCGACCGTCCATGACGGACAGCCCACAATGGTTGCCGTTGACGGCCAGTCGCACGGGATTGGTCCCCATCCATCAATTTATGCCTGAGGCTGAGCCGATTGAGTTTTGCGAGAAGTTAGCCGCGATCGCCCACGCCCAATCCTAGACGGGCTATTTAAGCATTCGGTTGTGCGGTGGTTGTTTCGGCAACAGCGGGGGTGGGCGGCGCAATCATCCGAATCTCGGAGCAAAAGGCAGAGGCAACAACGGTCCCATTTTGGGTCATCAAACTGCTGCGGAGCCGCAGGTTAGGGCTGGCAAACCACATCCGTTCTTCTGCCACAAGTCCATCGGTGTCGAAAACAAGGGTCAGCGTTTCATCGGCCCCCAAACTCAGGGTCCCTAGGGAGATGTCTGTGCTCAGTTTGCGGAGCACTTGTCCCATGTCGGGTTGGGTTGGGTCCAAAATTGGAACCAATAGGGTTTGACCCTCATTGCGCGGCTTAAATCGGCTTTGAAAATACGCGTCCGTCACCTCGCTCCAGGTAATTTGCAACCCGCCATAGGCAAGAGCCGGGTCAATATTGCGCTGCTGACACAGGGCGATCACGTCGGCATGGGTTGGTTCGAGGGAATCGATCTGGAGATCGGAACGGTTGCTTTGATTCTTTTGTTCGATGAGTTGGTGGGTGGTGCGTTGCGAAACCCACTTGCCACTGCATAGGTTCAAAAATTCTGGGATATCCATGAAGCTAGGGATGGGGTGTGCCGAGTCTTTTCTATTTTAGGGGTTGAGGTGACTTGCGTGAAAGCGAATGTGGTCTTCGATGAAGGTGCTGATGAAATAGTAGCTGTGATCATAGTCGGGATGTTCGCGGTAAGTCAGGTTACGGTGGGTTTTGCGGCAGGCATCGACAAACAGATGGGGTCGCAGTTGCTCAACTAAAAATGAATCCGCCATGCCTTGATCGATCAAGATCGGACGAGCATCGGCGACGGTGTTTAACGCGAGTTCCGTGGCATCGTAGAGCGACCAAGCGGCGGTATCGCTCCCCAGGTAATGGCGAAAAGCATTTTGGCCCCAAGGACATTGGGTTGGCGCAGCAATGGGGGCAAAGGCTGAAATGGATTGATAGCGATCGCGGTTCCGTAACCCACAGACTAATGCACCATGCCCGCCCATGGAATGACCACAAATGCCTTGACGGGCGATGTTTGCCGGGAAATGGGCGGCAATGAGTTGGGGAAGTTCTTCGACGACGTAGCGATACATTTGGTAGTGCCGACACCAGGGATCTGCGGTGGCATCGACATAAAATCCAGCACCTGAACCGAAGTCCCAGGCTGTCTCTTCGTTGGGAAGACCTGTATTGCGCGGACTGGTATCCGGCACAACCAGGATTAAGCCCTGTTCGGCGGCATAGCGCTGTGCCCCGGCTTTAGCCACAAAATTTTCTTCTGTGCAGGTGAGGCCGGAGAGAAAGTATAAAACGGGCAATGGACCTGCAGCGGACGATCCCGGCACATAGATGGAAAATTGCATGGGGCACTGGCAGCTCGTCGAATCGTGGCGGTAAAAGGCGAGGGTGCCGCCAAAGCACAGGTGTTGTTTGAGGGGGGTTGGATGGCCCATTGCAGTCAAGTGCTCAAAGCATTACTGGTTCAGTCTAATGGCGGAATCGGCGATCGCGCCATTCGCGCTAACGCGGGTGCCATAACCCCATAAGATGAGGGGAGTTGCTGCGCTCAAGAATAACCGTCAGGATACTGAAATGGCCGTGAAAGCGATCGCCCTCCTTGGCTCAACGGGGTCCATTGGCACCCAAACCCTTGATATTGTGGCCCAACATCCCGAACAGTTTCGGATTGTGGGGTTAGCCGCCGGACGTAACATTGCCTTGTTGGCTGAACAGATTCGGCAGTTCCGGCCCGAAATTGTGGCGATCGCCGATCCCAACCAATTGAGTGACCTGCAAACGGCGATCGCCGATGTCATCCCTCAGCCCGCTTTGGTTTGCGGCGAAGCAGGAGTCGTGGAGGTGGCGGCCTATCCTGCAGCCACCTCTGTGGTGACTGGGATTGTGGGCTGTGCCGGATTATTACCCACCCTTGCCGCGATTAAAGCAGGGAAAGATATTGCCCTCGCCAACAAAGAAACCCTGATTGCAGGCGGTCCGGTGGTGTTGCCCCTCCTCGAAGCCCACGGCGTCAAATTATTGCCCGCCGACTCTGAGCATTCCGCCATTTTTCAATGCTTGCAGGGCGTACCCCAGGGCGGTCTCAAGCGAATTATCCTAACTGCCTCCGGGGGTGCTTTTCGGGATTGGCCCGTGGAGAAGCTCTCTCAGGTCACCGTTGCTGATGCCCTCAAGCACCCCAACTGGTCCATGGGGCGCAAAATCACGGTAGACTCCGCCACCCTCATGAATAAGGGGTTAGAAGTCATTGAAGCCCATTATTTGTTTGGGGTGGATTACGACCATATCGATATTGTCATTCATCCCCAAAGCATCATTCATTCCTTAATTGAATTGCAAGACACCTCCGTCCTGGCCCAATTGGGATGGCCTGACATGCGGTTGCCGCTCCTCTATGCCCTCTCCTGGCCAGATCGCATTGCCACGAATTGGGAACCCCTCGATTTAGTTAAGTCCGGCGACCTGACCTTCCGACACCCCAACCACGAGAAATACCCCTGTATGCAGTTGGCCTATGCCGCTGGGCGGGCAGGCGGTTGTATGCCCGCCATTCTCAATGCCGCCAACGAACAAGCCGTCGCCCTCTTTTTAGATGAGCAAATTACCTTTCTAGAGATCCCCCGTGCGATCGAGATGGTGTGCGATCGCTTTACACCCCAGAACACCCTCTCCCCCGCCCTGGAAGACATCTTAGCGGCTGACCGCTGGGCCAGAGCGGCGGTACTGGAAGCCAGCCAAACGCCTGCAGCCACCGTGGTCTCAATGGGATAATCGCCAGGGCTAAATGCCATCTATGACACCGTCAACGACTGCGCCGCTGCATTAGACTGTAATGAGTCGCTCTGTGAAGCAATCAGAGCCAGCACTATTTTTTCAGCGGCGTTTCATCCCAAGGATCTATGTCGGCTTCTTCGCTGTCTCAATCTTCGGGTTACTCGGCCAACTCGCTTCACCCCGCCTTGAGCGGAGGGGATCAGACCTCGATCTCCTCCCTGACGCCGACTGTCTGGGTCTGTCCTCTACCCCTTTCAGTCTTATCCCACGAACAGCTTTTATCGGAGCTGAGTCACGAACTTAAAACGCCCCTGACTGGCATTATGGGCCTAGCCCAAGTGATCCAGCGGCAACGCAATCCCGTTGCTGGTCGGGAACAGCAGTATGCGGATTTGATTTACCAAAAAAGTCAGCAACTCCTGATTGCGATCAATGACCTGTTCGACTTCACCCAATTGTCAATTCGTCAGTTTGTTCTGCAACTGCGACCCCTAGACCTGACCCCCATTTTTAAGACTGCTCTGCAAACCGCACAGCGAGCGATTGGGCCTATGTCGGACGGAGAGGCACAATTTGTGCAAGATGACGCAGCAACCGAGCATTGGATGGTGGCGGATCCGACGCGGCTGGAGCAACTGTTTACCCATTTGACGAGCTACTTGTTGTTGCTTAGTCCAGGGGAACGCCAATTGCATCTTGCGGTGCACACCCAAAACAACTGGACGGCAATCACATTAACTGCAATACCGGCCCGATGTGCGAATACAGGACAAGCGGACTTCACCGGGTCCAATCCCTTCTCTGCCTTAAATACGGCAATCGTGCCGGGAGAAAGTAGTGCTGTTT
>JBAVRC010000127.1:0-2203 GCA_049694615.1 Thermosynechococcaceae cyanobacterium
GAACAGGTCCTGGCGCGAAACCAACAACATCGTTTCAACGACATCTAGGGGGATGGCGTAGGGAGTTTGATTCACACTGGCAATCAGGGCATGGGTTGTGGCCAGGTTGCTACTCACGAAGAGGCGGAAGGTACAGCCTTTATGGGGCGTTGACTCGACTTCGATGCTGCCTTTAAGACGCTCGATATTGTCTCGCACAACATCCAACCCAACGCCGCGCCCCGACAGTTCGGTGACAGCGGTACGGGTGGAAAAGCCTGCCGCAAAAATTAAACCCTGGATTTGGCCGGGAGACATCGCTGCTAATTCGGCTTCGGTGTACAGTCCTTTGCGCAGGGCCGTCTGCCGAATTGCTTCTATATCCAAGCCCCGGCCATCATCGAGAACCTCAATGATGATGCGATCGCCTGCTGAGGAACCCCGTAGCCGTAAAGAAGCCGTAGCTGCTTTTCCCGTTTCCAATCGTTCTGATGTGGGTTCAATGCCATGGTCAACTGCATTGCGCAGAAGGTGGGTGAGGGGGTCTTTAATTTCTTCCAGGACACGTTTGTCCGCTAGAATATCGCCCCCTTCGATCTCGAAGCGGATTTCTTTGTGCTGCTGTTTCCCAATATCCCGAATCATGCGCGGGAATAAGCTAAAGACACTGGACAAGGGCATCAATCGCAGTTTGCGCAAGCCGGATTCGAGATCATTGGCAACGCTGTCGAGACGGGCAGTATCTTCGGCACTCTGCGATCGCACCTGGGACAGTAAAGTACCCAGTTGTTGCAGCCGCTGTTGGTTCAGCTCATAGAATTGCTGAAGCGCTTCTGCTGCATTAGTATGACCCTGTTGCAGTTTCCATTTCGATGTATCGCGGTTCCAATCGTCCCAAAAGTTGAGCAGTTCGGCAACATCCTCCACCCGTTGAGAAATCCGCAATTTAGCAACGGAGAGTTCATCCGCTTGTGTCATCAGCCCATCCAAGGTTTGAGCTTTGACGCGGATCGTGTCGATGGAATATTGCGACTCTGAGTCAGAGGCTGCCACGGGTGATTCGGGCGGCAAATCCAGCGACGCTGGGGGCATGGGCGTTGTTTTGGCATCGGAGAGGAGAGAGAAATCCTGGTCTAGATCGGCAAAAGCGGCCTCTAATTCAGGATCAATGGGGTTTGTTGGAGGCGGTTCTGGAGAGGGCGTTTCCACCTCATCCATGGCCCCCATCAGATGCGCAATGATATGGAAAACGCTGACGTTGGCCGCTTCGCCCGTCGTTGCTTCGCGAGCCACCCGCCGCACAGCATCTAGTCCCTTGTAAAGGCGATCGCAGAGATCGGGGGTAACGGATTTTGCGCCCTGATCAACGGCACTGAGCAAATCCTCCATCTGGTGCACGAGGGTTTCCGCATCCTGTACACCCAACATCCGGGAATCTCCCTTTAAGGAGTGGGTGGCGCGGAGTAACGTCGCGAGTGGGGTTTTATCCTGGGGATTTTTTTCAAGGTGGAGCAAGCCTGATTCAATGGTGCTCAGGTGATCTTCACTGGCTGCTTGATACAGGCTCCTCAGTTCTTCGTCTTCGATAAACATAGGGTACTCGCAGAAGATTGAGTTTGAATATACTCTCCTTCAGGAGAGGGCAAGGCGTAGGCAGGGCAAAAGGAAAGTCACTCTGGCGAGAGGGATAGCGCATAAAGCGGGATACCTAATCAGCCCTCACCCTAGCCCTCTCCCCTTGGGAGAGGGAACAAGACATTGGTCTCCCCTCTCCCCTTGGGAGAGGGGTTGGGGGTGAGGGCGAGCGTGTCATCACTATCCCGCATTGAGTTGGCAACCTGGGGAGAGTGACCTTTTTGACCTAAACAATCGCTTGCAGTTCTTTTGCGGTACCGGCGAGATCTTTCGTTGCCGCCTTAACTTGCGTAACCCCAGCTGCCGTTTCCTTCGACCCCAAATTAATTGCATTCATCGCTGAAACGGCTTGCTGAACGGCAACCGCTTGTTGTTTAGCACTCAGCGCAATCTGTTGACTGTTCAAGAAGACGTCGTTAACCGACTTAGCAATACCGTTAAAGGCATTGGCCGTCTCTTCTGCCATTCTGATCCCTGCTTGTGCCGTCTTGGTGCCCTCATCAGTCACCATGACGGTGCTGTTAATAGAGGCTTGGACTTCTGCAACCAGCGTATTGATTTTATCGGCAGATTTCTTGCTTTGTTCGGC
>JBAVRC010000128.1:0-1691 GCA_049694615.1 Thermosynechococcaceae cyanobacterium
GTCCTGCACGCTCAGCGCCACGCATTGTTAATGGTAGTTTTGAGCAACCTGCCAACCCTCCGGCTCCCGGAAACTACCGCACGATTGTGCCAGGACAAGAAACTGCGAGTGGGTTTAGGGGCTGGAAAGTAGTCTCCGGCGATATTGATGTGGTTGATGCGACAGCACCACTTTTTGGGATTGATTGGGGCACTAAGGCAGCTATTTCCGGCTCGCAAATTCTGGATCTGAACGGGACTGTGGCGGGTAGTATTTCGCAAGTTTTTTCCACCGTTGCTGGAACCACCTACAATGTGTCTTTTCACTACACCAATAATCCCTTAGGGGCCGGAAACGAGAGTGCGGCTGTAGACATTATCAACGTTGCTAACCAAGCCGTCTTACTCACTCAATCCTTTACACACACAACGGCTACCCTCACAAAACCAGCTTGGAAGCTCTTCCAGTTGAGTTTTACAGCAACTGGGACCAAAACAAAGCTGGTCTTTCGCTCCACCTCAAACCTGTCGGATCCGAGCGGTGGGATTGTCTTGGATGCGGTCAAAGTAAGCGGAATTTAATGTGGTTTCCAACGGGTACCCACTCAATGCGGGTCAGGGCGATGTGTTCTTTGCGGGTGTTCCAGTCATTCTGCAAGTTTTACCACGCTGTATAGTCTACGGAACTGACATCAGAACGCTTGATTTTTGTTCAAAATGACGGTTAGGTGCAATCATTGCCCTCAAGGATAATTGCCCTTGATTTAATGATTCAATTAAGAGCCAGAGTGCCATTGCAGCCAAGACTCCAAATCTTCAGTCCCTGAAAAATCCAGTAATGCTTCACCTAATGCTTCCAGTTGATCCAGCGTCAAAGCGTGGATCCGCGACAGCACATCCGGGGACAAGGTGCCAACACGTCGGGTGAGTTGACGAACAATCAGCGATCGCGCTTCTTCGGTTCGGCTAAGCTGCTCACCTTCTTGCAAAATCTCTTGATACCAGGGCGATTCTCTTAATACGACCATATCCCACCGCAGAATTTGATGGACTAGTTCTGTTTCCAGTACAAAACTGGCAAAGAAGCCTAACAACAATTCTAACTCAACCAATTCCTCATTTTGTTGCAATTGGACCAATGCTCGTTTGACAGTCTGTTCATTCCCGCCATTTTTAAGAATCGGCACAAAGGGTAGCAATGTATCCAACGATTGTGCAAATACGGTTTCTGCCTCAACCTCCCAAAGATTTATCGTGAGGTAATCTTGTCGCGCTTGAAGTCCCAGAAAATTGGATTCAAAGCAATTTTTAACAACGACTTTTGAAGTTGGCGGCAAAATATTGACCAAGACGGGATAAACAGGCAACCCATATTTTTCTTGGGCCAGTGCAGTATAGGCTCTGATGCGCAATGGCATTTTGTCGGTGTAGCGCAGTTGCAACTCTGTGAGGATGAGAAACTCGCCGTAAAGAGGGCTTTTGACTTTCATCAAGACATCGTTTTCGCAACTGATCCATTGAAAGTCAGAGCCTAGGATGTCTAAGGCGACGACATCGGGTTGTTGGGTGACCCATTGGGCCCAAGCATCGGGGGCTAAACCCAAAAGGCGCTTGCCGCCAATGTCTGCTACTTTTGCCATGTCCTGACCCTTAGGATCGAAAATTAAATAACATCCATAAATAAATTTGGAAGCAGTTCGCTTTACACTCCCC
>JBAVRC010000129.1:0-3979 GCA_049694615.1 Thermosynechococcaceae cyanobacterium
TCCCCCTTAAAAAGGGGGACTTTGATCTATTCCCCCCTTTTTAAGGGGGGCTAGGGGAGATCTTATGTGTAGCCATAGTAAAAACATTTGGTATTACTCATTGCCTACAGATGGCATATTCAAAAAGCGATTTCATCAAAAAGCGCCCTCAAAGAGAGCGCTCATTTTCAGACAATTAACTCGCCATGAATTTCACTTGCACTCGTTCGTTTACTTAACGAGCTAGATTGAGCAATTCTTTAGGAGAAGCCAACAAATCAATCGCGACAAAGAAAATCTTATTGTCAGGACCAATCAAAAATCTCCAAGCCATATTCATCCCAACATTAGCGCCAAACCAGGGTGTTTGGACTTTGCCCGTGACTTTGATCTGAACATAGCCATCTGCAGCAGGTTCAGCAACGCCTTGCTCAGGCAATAGCTTCAGATTTTGGCAATCTTCTGTCAAAAAGCGGAAGACCGCATCCTTTCCAATAATCGGTTTCTGAAACGGGGGTTGAAGCGCGCCATCCGGTGCAAACAACTCAATGAGCGCGTCAAAATCATTCGCGTTCAGGTTGTTCATGTAGCTCAAGACCGTCGGATTATCAATCCCATTAATCGTCACTTGCGATCGCTCGGATATATCCGTCGGTACAACAATCGGGCCAGCCACTCGGTCGTAATTGCCCAGCTTGCCCGTTTCAAACCCCATATCAACGACCGCGTTGCGCAAAACGGTAATTTGTTGGCCGGGGTCTAACCCCCTAATCGTATCCAAAACAGCGGAAGCATTGGCAGAGAGTTGATACCCCTGGGGAATGGGGGCAACAATGCCCTGTTCCATCCATTGGCCAAGCTGATACCAGAACCCTAATTTGATATTGGCAGACCAGGTGGCATAGGTGCGGCAGATGGGCGTGTCTGAACGATTGGCTAGATCGCACATGACCTGCGACTGCTCTTGAAACGACATTTGCCGGATTTCATTCATGGTGATCTCGGCAAACTGCATACTGGCAGCACCGAGTGCGGCCACGGTGATGCTTTTACCCATTTCAAGGTATGCAAACCAGATGAGTGCAAGCTGATCTTCTGCACTCAGTTGCGTAAAGCGAGCAATGGTTGCGGGGACTAAATCAGCGGATAACGTGTTGGGAAAAATTCCGCGAGCAGAATTGATGGTAAAAGGCATAACAAACCTACTTTATGGAATCTGTCGGTGAATAGGCATACCAATTTTAAGATTTGCGCGCAAACCAAAACTGAGCCTCCATATATAGAATTGTAACATATCTTTAAGCAAAGTAAACTTTATTTGCTTTACTTCTTCATTCCATTGACTTTTTAGGCGAAATAAAGTATAAGTGCGTGCGAAGCAAAAAACGGATGCAAGCCTCTATCCGCAGCCTTCATCCGTCCTTAGAGCGATTGTTATTGAATTAGAGTCAGATACCTTCCATGACCGTACCTTTGCGTCACGGATGGGGCTAGGCCCCTGGGGTCAGCCAGCCTGCGCTTAAAACCACCGTTAAAGCCATAAATAGAATGGTCAGCGTCCAAGTCACGCGATTTAGAGTGGTTTCAGCACTTTTGGCACTGGTGAAGAGTTGGGCTTGTCCGCCAATGGAGCCGAGTCCATCCCCCTTAGGGCTATGGAGCAAAACCAACACAATCATACCAAAGGCACAAAAAGCCCAAACCCCTTGCAAAACCTGAACGACCATTTCTCTCTACTCCAATTGTTTTTCAACTTTAACAGATGCTCGCAACAGGGTTCTCGTCTGGCAATCTGCAAAACCACTGCGATCACCCAAATCCACGCCCCACTACAATCGAATCCGCTGCGGTGTCTTATTGGGCCGCACATCCACCTCGACAGGTTGAATCAGCGATCGCCCGGTCATTTCGTCCGGTTGGGGCAACTGTAAAATTTCCAGGATTGTCGGCGCAATATCGGCCAGACAGCCATCAGCGACAAGTCTCACATCCGTACCATGGCCTGGAATTTTTTGCTTTTCGCCTTCCACCACAATGAAGGGAACCGGGTTGGTTGTGTGGGCCGTCCAAGGATTGCCCACCTCATCGCGCATGTATTCAGCATTGCCGTGATCGGCGGTGATCAAGGCAGTTCCGCCCACTTTACCGATCTGTTCTAGAAGTTTTCCTAAGCAGCGATCCACCGTTTCCACCGCCTGCACCGTCGCCTCGATATTGCCTGTATGCCCTACCATATCCGTATTGGCATAGTTGATGACAATGAGGGAATAAACCTGCTGGCGAATGGCGTCAATGGCCGCCTCCGTCACTGCCTGGGCCGACATGGCCGGAGCCTTGTCATAGGTTGGCACCATGGGACTGGGCACCAAGAACCGATCTTCCCCTTCTAGCGGATCTTCGATGCCGCCATTGAAGAAATAGGTCACATGGGCATATTTTTCGGTTTCGGCGACACGGAATTGTTTCAGACCATGATTCGCTATAATTTCGCCCAAAATATTGTTCAGGTTTTGCGGCTCAAAGGCCACCTTGACCGAGAGTTGCGGATCGTACTGGGTAAAGGTGACAAAGGATAGATCTTCCAGCAAAGGTCGCTCGAACCCCTTGAAGTTCGGATCAAGAAAGGCTTGGGTCAATTGTCGGGCACGGTCGGGTCGAAAGTTAAAGAAGACGACCCCATCGCCCGGTTCAATGGCCCCCGGCGCAATCCGCATCGGCAAAATGAATTCGTCTGTGATCCCCTCGGCGTAGGCGGTGCTTAACACATCCGTTGCCGAACGAATCGAATCATCCCCAGCTTGGGTCATGGCTGTATAAGCTTTCTCCACTCGATCCCAACGGTGATCGCGGTCCATGGCGTAATACCGACCGCTGAGGGTGACAATGCGACCTACACCGATATGGGCCATTTCGGCTTGGAGACGCTGAATTTCCTCAATGCCGCTGGTGGGCGGCGTATCGCGCCCGTCTAAGATGGCATGAATGCAAACGTCTTGAATATTCCATTGCTTGGCCAGTTGGAGGAGCGCAAAGAGATGGTTGAGGTGGGCGTGAACCCCTCCCTGGGAACACAGGCCAATCAAATGCAATTTACGATTTTGGGCGACAACGGCTTTGCAAACTTCCACGAGTGCTCGGTTCTCTAGAAGCGTGCCATCTTCAGCCGCATCGGAAATGCGAACCAGTTCTTGGGGGACGGTTCGCCCTGCCCCAATATTGAGGTGTCCGACTTCCGAATTTCCCATTTGGCCGCGGGGTAGACCCACCGCCTTGCCAGAAGTTTGAATGAGCGTACTGGGATAAACGGACCACAGGCTATCCATAATGGGTGTGTTAGCCAATGCGATCGCATTTCCGTCCGTTTCCTCGCGGTAACCCCATCCGTCTAAAATCGCCAAGACTACCGGAGACACAGGAGTCGGAACCATAGGAGTCTAGTTTCCTAAAAATTTTGCAATTTTGTTGCAATAATAACATTCTACTCAGCAAGTTCTAAAGAGAGCGTGTTAAGGATCTTTGAAGCTCCCCCACCCAGCCTAACGGCTATGGAGGGGGATTCTAGGAACACTCCCTAGAACGCAAGGCTTCAATAGCTCATGAGTTCAACGGTGTTTATCACGTTCGGGTGCTTCACTAGCCCGGATCTCTGTAGTTCCTGGGGTATCAGGAAGTTGGGTCAAGCCAAGACACGCATCGTTGAATGAGCGAAGTGACCCAAACATTGATTGGGTTATACCAACCATGTCAAACATCCGAGTTCCAGTTCTAGATGCCAACGGAGAACCGTTGATGCCCACCACGGCATCGCGGGCACGACGCTGGATTGAGTCTGGCAAAGCCAAACCGTTCTGGTCAGACTTAGGCGTGTGGGCAATACAATTACTCGTTGAGCCATCAGGACGCAATACTCAACCGATTGTCGTCGGATTAGATCCAGGTAAGCGATACAGCGGGGTTGCTGTGCAATCTGAGCAATTCACACTGTCGATGTTCCATGTGG
>JBAVRC010000130.1:0-5449 GCA_049694615.1 Thermosynechococcaceae cyanobacterium
AATCACACCCAAACAGAGCGCTAATGTACGATATTCCACCCCATCCCAGTTTCGCAGCTTCGATGGCCCCATAACGACGACGATCCTTCTCGTTCAAAGACTTATAAAGCCGTAGCATTTGCTGCTCAATATCGGAGGGGTAGCGATTCATCTAAAAACAGATAAGGAAAGGATCCTCAGACTATCACGCTTCCTATATTCTGGAGGTTATTTAATCCTCGATCCTTAGTCATTTTAGGTATCTCCTTAATTCAAATTCCAGATGTTGAGTGTTTCGGTTATTGCAAAGCAATCAGGATGGGAATCAATTCTTGACCTACCGCCAACGAGCGAAGCGCGTTCCCAATCACGGGCATGCGTTTAAGGTGGGACAGTATATATAGCAAGGATTTGAGCCAAATAGTCTGTGAAACTTTGTTGCAACCATTCCAGTGATCGAAGGATGTCCCTAAAGTGTCCCGCTTGAAGCTCTATCCCCTGTCCTGCATTGAGTGGGTACCCCAGCAAATGCTCTACTTTCTATAACGAAGAAGTGATCATCAATATTCCAAAAACCGAATTTATAATGTTTTGTTACAACTTAAAGCGGTTCCCATTAGTCGATCAACACGCTTTTTGTCGTTGTTTAAACATTATTTTTTGCATCAAAAAAATTGCTGTAAAGCTTGTAGTGTAATTATTTAAGGGCACCTCGAAAAATAGAAAGACCGCCAATTCAAATTTGAATTGGCGGACATTACATATGAATCGGTGGGTTGTCCAAAAGTGGGAGAAGATGAGACTGTGACGAAAGGGTCTAAGGAAGGTATGGCAAAAGGGTTGTTTATTTTTATTCAATGTATTTGCAACACAACCCCACCCGGTCACCATCCGGCACTGGAGGCCGTTGGATCATCACCGTCGGCAAACCCAGACCCCGTGCCGCCCAGAGTTTGGCATAGGTTGATTCCCCACCGTCGTTTTTGCTCACCACTTCAGCACCACAGACAGACGTTGCATTTTTCGCAACCATGCCCTTTCTAGACTCTGCTTGCCCCATGCTTAAAGAGGGTGTGAAGGTCAGGCGATTCATTCTGTGTCGAACATTGACCTAGATCTTGCGGATGGGTCGGTTTCCAGACTAATAATGGGGGTGCATTGTATTCAATGACACCATGGATCCCCCCGTCAATGCGATCGCAGCCCGTGCCTGGACTGACACCAGTCAGTGGGGAACAGCTCCGGTTCAGCCCAATGAGACCCAACTCGACAACATCAAAACCCAGATCGATTTGGTGTTATTGGCCCTCGAAGCCTTGCTGGGGCTTGGATCCGATGCTATGTTGCAGGCCGCAACAGAGCTAGGGCTTCAAGAGATGGTGAGCGATCGCGTGGCCTTATGGCGGCTGCGGCAGTCTAACCCCATGCGGCGTGGGACAGGCGGACGCAAAAAGCTGGACATTGAAGAAGCGCGATCGCTGGTGTTAATCAGTTGTCATTTGGCGCAGAAAAACCATGATGTGGTTCGCCGTGCCGTTTGTTTACTGGAGGAATCGACCGAAGAAAATCGTCAGCCCCATCAGGTTGCCCTTTTAGGCGACTACCTGGATCGCTTTACCAATCTCTATCAAGATCGGATGGACGATGATCAGCGATCCATCTCAGCCCTAACCGATATGGGTCTAAAACTCCTCATCGATTTGTTATTTTTTAGCAGTGCCCAAGGCGTTCGACGCTTCTGGATGGCCTTGCTGGATCGCACCTATTCCACACCCTCCCCATCCGCCAATCTTTAGACCTGTACGTGGTGAATTTGAGCTTCGAGGAAGCGTAATGCCCGTTCTGAACCCGCCCATTGCTCGAATCTATACGCCGCCCACTTGCACCCTAGAAGTGACGGCGCAGCCTTCGGCGTTGTCCCGGTGGAGCCGCAATCCGGCGATCAAGTCCCTGGACTTTTCCCTCAGTTTGGAGGGGTTAACCCGGAATGCCCGCGAGGCGATCGCGCTACGCGGCAACCAAGCCCAACTCGTGGCCTTATCTGAGGCAGTGACCACCTATGTGCAAGACCTCCTCGCGGCACGTCATCGGGATTTACCCCTTCGAGAGACGGCTGAATTATCGGATCTCACCGAAGGTTCTGCGGACCTAGCCCATGAAACGCCGATCGCCCTCCGTCCTCAGAGCCTGTTGACCCATGAGTTGGTGCTGGGGCCATTAGCCACGGAATTTTCTGGCCCTACGGTGGTACTCAAGGTCTCGCAACTCTACGACTTGGCGACGGCCCTTGAAGACTGTGCAGCTGATATGAACCAGCTTCCCGACCTGGCAACGATGCCGAATCAGTGGCGGACTAACCTATTGCCCCTCGCCAGAAGTGCCGCCTTGGTCGTGCTCACGGTGGGCTTAGGTACAGCAACTTGGCGGCTGTTGCAACCCGGAATGGTCGCTGTAAACCAATCGGGGCGATCGCCCACCGCAGAAACGGCCATGGTCCCGCCTGCTTCCGCACCAGCCAGCAAAGCCTTGCCCGTCCCCCCACCGCGTCCAACGGGAACCCTTAACCTGCCAACGGTTCAGTTACCGACACGTACCGATCGATCCTTACCCGCAACGTCTTCCGACCTAGGCAAAAATAAAGCCCCAGCCGCCGATCTGTTTGCGGGACGGTCCGGATCGACCCCCCAATCCTCTGCCCCTGCCTTGCAAATTCCACCAGAGCCAGTTGCGCCATCGGTTCCCCCGGAAGTGGCCAGTTTGCCATCCATGGAGGAGCAAGCCCCCGGTCTAGAAAACCGCCAATCTACCGATACGTCCTCTGCCGCTTCCACAGCCAAAATGGGGGGTGCAGCGCCAGCTAACATTGCTGGCGCGAGTGTTGCGGCACCCAGTGCTGAATTGTCTCAAACTCAAGCCATGCGGGCGGCTCCCACGACGCCGAATACCGCTGATCGCGATGCGTTGTTTGACACCGCACCACAGGTTGCAGAGGTGCGCAGCTATATTACCTCCCGTTGGCAAAAGACGGAACTGCCGCCCAAAACCTTGGAATATCGTCTGACCTTAAATGCGAATGGGTCTCTGGCCAATGTTGAACCCTTCGGAGCATTAGCCCAACGCTATCGGGATCAACTACCGTTACCGTCGAATCAAGCCCCGTTTGTTTCTCCGGTCGGCAATAGCAACACCGTGATTCGGTTGGTTGTGCGTCCAGACGGTTCTGTTCAAACCTTTTTAGATTCTTCCAGGCCATAGGGCGTCATTAATGACTGACTTTTTGCTTTAGCTCATCGAATTCATTTAGCATTTCGGTTAGCTTTTCTTCCTCATTTTTAATATTTTGCCTTAGATAATCAATATACTCTTGGGTTGCCCGAACTTCCTCTTCTTTTTTTCTGATTGAGTCCAGTAACCTTTCCATTTCTTGAAATTGATAGTTTAAGTATCCGTTTTCAAGAATTGTTTTTAGTTCCTCACTATCTATCTCTGCCTGGTTAAGGCATTCAATAATTGCCTTGATATCATTGAAATGTACAAATAGAATATAATCGTGAAAAACACTCTTATAAACCCTTAAGGTGTTTATGTCAATTGAATTAATCTCAAAAAAGGAGATTAATTCTTTTATTTTATTAAGATTTTTAAAAATATACATATTGTCAAATAGCTTTGAAAAATTCGACAATATCTCTTGATTGTCTTTGCAGTAATCTGCAAATTTATTCAACATTTCACGTTGTTCGATGATATATTCAACATCGAGAGTATTCATGAAATCTAAAAAGTCTTCTCTTTCCATCTGGCTGTAATCGGTATAAGCCAGAAGCTCTTTAATGACTTGATAATTTTCTAGCAATAACTGACTCTCGATGATTTTGAGAAATCTATCCTGACTAATTTTATTTGCAAATAATATTCTAACGAGCTTTGCAGATTTTTCAACCAGCTTTTCTTCTAAGTCTATCATCTTAAATCCTTACCCCCTGCCTAAGATTTATTTGAAAGCTATGGATGAATTGAGCTGAGCAGATGGATGTCGAAAATATTTAATAGTTGTTGGCACTGAGTATGGGTAGCATCTCATTGAGGCTAAAAACACGAGATGGATCCTTAGTCTGCCCCTGCCAAAATAGATTGGCAAAGACAAACTTGGCAATGATTTGATGACCCACTTTTGTCGGATGAACATCATCCCAGAATAAATATTGGTCAGGGCGATCGCAAATTTTCGGTGGTGTGACCGTTGTATTCAGGCAACTCTCTTTTACATTGCTTAACTTAAAGAGGTAAGGTTGGGTCGATACCAATTTAAATAAGCGATTGATATCCACTGAAATGAATTGAGTTTTGGGATATTGCTTACTTAAGCTCGACAGTTCGCTTTTTAAGGCTGCGTTGTGAGCTTGAGTCAACTGGGTGAGGGCCGTTGACAGCGTCGTGTTACTGCGACCAAAGGGGGTTTTACCCAAATCTGGCAGATTAAACACCAGAATGGTCTTTGCTCCTGACTGGGTCAGCGTTTTTAAGGTACTGACAATATGACCGACGGTTTCGGTTGGCGTTTTTCGGGGCACAAATGGTGGACTGAGCGGTTTCAGACGGCTCTGTTTCATGACGCCTTGAAAGGGATCGCTTAAATAATCGTTGGCACCAATCCACAGGGCATATAAGGTTGGGGGGCGCTGGGTTAATTTTAAATGGACAAACTTATCGATTTGTTGTTGGAGTCCAAAAAAGCTGCTGCCGAACAAATTAATACGGCCAGAGGTGGCCCCTGCAAAGGCAAAGTTGACGCCCTCCCGAGGTGGTGTGTGTCCCGGTCGCCCCAGATCTGCGTAATTTTGGGGGGTTAACCCCAGGATATTATCGAACTTCTCAGCCCATACGGGTCCATTGGAAAAGCGACCGTCAAAATAGGGTGGGCTAGGCGGTATAGTCTGCTTACTCAGGGTATAAACGTTGCCCGGATCGGACAGGCTATCCCCAAAAATGTAAATTTGTCTGAAGCGTAAGTTTATCGCGGCAACAGGATTTGTGAAGCTGGTGCTGATTGCGATCGCAGCCCCGACAGCCGCTAACTGCACCCTTGACGATTTCATCTGGATCCACCCGCTAAACGTCACTTCAGATCTTACAACCTGAGTTTCGGAAGCAGGTTAAAACACAGATTCTATTTTGGTTTGGTGGCTGAGATACTGGGGCAGACTCTTGGTGCGGACTCTTGGTGCGCAGCTTAGCTATCGCGCTTTTAATGTTCCCGTCTAAACATGCCGTCATCTCCCCCAACGCTAATCGGCGTGCCGTGGATAACCCTCTTTAATCACTCTGGAAAGAGAAAAATACCCAAAAGTCCGCAAAGGCTTATAGGGCATGGTTTACATCTCTGAATTTCTAACACTTTCCTAAAATTTGAGAGTTTAGCAAAGATCTTTGCCCAGAGAGGGTTTCAGATTTTTCTCTCGTGAGAGTA
>JBAVRC010000131.1:0-8182 GCA_049694615.1 Thermosynechococcaceae cyanobacterium
GGTCTGGGCAACATCAGCGAAATTTTTGACGGGGATGAACCCCTAACACCGCAAGGCTGCTTTGCCCAAGCATGGTCTGTAGCTGAAGTGCTGCGGGCTTGGACTGCGATCGCCTCCCATCGGAACACCGTTAGGGCTTGATATGAGCGATCCCTCTCCATAAAAACAACTGGCTGTACGGTCATGGTACAGCCAGTCTAAAAGAGTCTTAGCCGGAGATTGGTCGGCAAATACAGAGTCCGAAACCGGAAGAAACTTATAAGTATTTTTCCAAGGTATTCGCTAGGGTCGTTTTGGGGACCGCACCGACGACCATATCGACCCGCTGCCCCCCCTTAAAAATCATGAGGGTCGGAATACTACGAATTCCATACTGACTTGCCACATTAGGATTTTCGTCTGTATTCACCTTGACGACCTTGATTTGACCTTCGTACTGCTCGGCAATTTCTTCGACAACCGGTGCCACCATTCGGCATGGACCGCACCAGGGTGCCCAGAAATCGACCAGAACCGGGACATCGCTATCGACGACTTCTTCCTTAAATGTTCCATCTGTGACTGCATTTGCTGTCATGCCTGCACAACCTTTCGCTAGATTCTCTACGATTCCTACCATAGCGGATTTCAAGTACTTCGGCGCTAAATTAAACCTTAAACTTAACGCCCACATAAGGAAGCCGCCCGAACAATCGTTCAGGCGGAGTGTGGTGTGAGGAGTGAACGGAAACTTGCGTCTCCGCTAACCTCCATTTTAGGCAAGCATTTACACTTTGCCATCTACTTTGAATACAATTCTGTCAACGGATGTGTGAAGTTTCGCAAACGCTGCTATTTACCCATCCCTAGTTTTTGCGCTTTTTGGTAAACCTTGCCTTCTGTCAGCAGCGATGGTGCAACAATCACCTCCACCTGCTGCATTTCCCGCAAGTCCTTGGCCCCTAAGGTTCCCATGCTGGTTTTGAGGGCACCCAGAAAGTTATGAGTCCCGTCGTCCAATTGGGCTGGACCCCGCAAGATGTGCTCTAAGGTCCCTGTGGTCCCGACCTTAATACGGGTGCCTCTGGGTAAAACCGGGCTGGGCGTCGCCATGCCCCAGTGAAAGCCGCGACCGGGCGCTTCCTGGGCACGGGCAAAGGGCGAACCCATCATGATGGCATCGGCTCCGCAGGCAATACACTTGCACACATCGCCGCCCGTCACCAATCCACCATCGGCAATGACGGGAATATATCGGCCCGTTTCCTTAAAAAAGTCGTCGCGGGCTGCGGCACAATCGGCGATCGCCGTGGCTTGGGGTACACCCACTCCTAAAACACCGCGAGAGGTGCAAGCCGCGCCGGGACCAATGCCCACTAACACCCCGGCGGCTCCTGCGCGCATTAAATCCAGGGTGACCTCGTAGGTCACGCAGTTGCCCAACACCACAGGGATGGGCATGTCTTGACAAAACTGGGCTAAGTTGAGCGGATCCACCGTATCCGGCGAGAGATGGGCCGTAGATACAACGGTAGCCTGAACAAAAAACAGATCGGCTCCCGCTTCTGCGACCGCCATCCCAAATTGACTGGCCCCCGCTGGCGTCGCACTGACTGCCGCAATGCCGCCCTGCTGCTTAATGGCCTGAATGCGCTGCCGAATGAGTTCCGGCTGAATGGGTGCGGCGTACAGTTTCTGCATCAGGGTTACAAAGCCGTTCACATCCACTTGGGCAATCTGGTCCAAAATGGGTTCAGGATCTTCATAGCGGGTTTGAATCCCTTCCAAATTCAGCACCCCGATCGCACCCATTTGCGACAACTGCACGGCCATGTTGACATCCACCACCCCATCCATGGCACTGGCAATCATGGGAACCTCGCGTCGAATGCCGCCAATCTCCCAGCTGGTATCCGCCAATTGCGGATCCAAGGTCCGACGGCCTGGAACGAGGGCTATTTCATCCATTCCGTAGGCTCTACGAGCGGTTTTGTTACGACCAATTACAATATCCACGCTGTCTCACCCATCCAGAACCTTGCAGCTAGCCTAACAAAGGCGAAGCAACCCTGTCAAAGCAAGGGGCGATCGCGCCAAGGCTAGATGAGACCGTCTTTTTGGGCCATGGAGAGCATGAGATCGATGACCCGATTGGAGTAGCCCCACTCGTTGTCGTACCAAGCCACCACCTTAAAGAAATGGGGATTGAGTTCCATCCCCGCATCCGCATCAAAGATACAGGAATGGGGATCGCTCTGAAAGTCGGTGGAAACCACCGCCTCATCGGTATAGGCCAAAATCCCAGCTAACGGTCCAATGGCTGCCTGTTTCATGGCGTCGCAGATCTCGGCATAGGACGTCGCCTTCTCGGTTTTAAAGGTGAGATCCACCACCGATACATCCGGGGTGGGGACCCGCAAGGCCATGCCGGTCAACTTGCCTTTCAGTTCAGGTAAGACCAAAGCTACGGCTTTGGCTGCACCCGTGGACGCCGGAATAATATTTTGGGCGGCCCCGCGCCCACCGCGCCAGTCTTTTTTACTGGGTCCGTCCACAGTGGGTTGGGTTGCAGTCATGGCATGAACCGTGGTCATGAGTCCTTCGCTTAATCCAAAGTTATCCTGGATGACTTTGGCAACAGGGGCGAGACAGTTCGTGGTGCAACTGGCATTGGAGACAATGGTGTCCTGGGCTGGATCGTACTGGTCATGGTTGACCCCCATGACGAAGGTACGAACTTGTTCCGGGTCTTTGGTCGGGGCCGACAGAATCACCCGTTTCGCACCCGCTTGGAGATGCTGGGCCGCCCCGTCATAGCTCGTGAATAATCCCGTGGATTCAACCACATAATCAGCGCCTAGCTTGGCCCACGGCAATTCCGCAGGATTCCGCAGGGCCATACAGGGGACAAACTGATCCTTCACCGTCATGCCGTCCGCACGGGCCGATACCTCGCCAGAAAACGGACCGTGGGTGGAATCGTACTTGAGTAAATACGCTAAATTATCGGGCGGCACCAAGTCATTGATGCCGACAAACTGGATGTGGGGGTTGCTTAACCCGGCCCGAAAGACCAACCGTCCAATCCGACCAAAACCGTTTATACCAACACGAAGGGGAGTCATGGCAGTGCCTCTGGACGCTCAGCAATACAAAAGGCGAGTCAGACAACCCATAAAGGGGTCTTCTCACCTTTGTGAAGATAGCATGACGGCTTGTTTAAGGTCGTCGCTGTTGCCTAGACTACGCTCTGTTCAGATTGGCCCGGAGCCCAATCCCTGATCCGGTTACGGAGAAGGTAATGGACTGGGGGCCGGACTCAACAATGGGCTGGGGACCGGACTGGACATGGGCAAGCGGGTGGCTTGGGAATTGCGTTCTTTGAGGATTTGTTTTTTGGTACCTTCCGGTAGCTGTTCACCCAGTTTGAGGGCTTGGTCGAAGAAGGCCACGGCTTCCGCTGGTTTGCGCTGCAAGGCCAGAATTTGCCCCTTCAGATAGAGCAAATCAGGGTTTTGCGGCGCAGCAGCCAAGGCTTTTTCCACCATTTCCTGGGCTTTGGGGTAATTTTTGGTATCTCGATAGACTAGCGCTTGTCCCCGATAGGCCAAGTAGGCCGGACCTGCTTTTTCAAAGTTTTTGATGGCGTCGTCGTACTTCCGCAGCACCGTATTGACATAGCCCACAATCAGATTGATTTCTGGATCGTTTGGAGCCAATTGATGGGCCTTATCGATTTCCAACAACATGGAACTGGCATAGGTGACGGTTTGGGCTAGGGCACTCAACTTATCTTTGATGAAATAACCCGCTAACCCTTGGGCAATACCGCGATAGAGGTGCGATCGCGCAGGGTCTTTGGCTTCCAGCTGCTGGGCCACTTCACGGATCTTGGGAATCGTGGTTAGAAATTGTTCCTTTTGCCGATTCTGGTAAGCTAAGGCCGCTTGCAGGGTATAGACCAGTGGTTCGCCGGGATTTTCGATTTGGGCTTGGTCCAGCTTTGTCCCTGAGTTTTGGTAGCTGCCAAGGCGGAAAAAATCCTCAAATGCACTTTGCAAGGAGGGTCCAATAGGGCGGGCATCCCGCCCGGTCCGAAAGGGATCGGCGGCCCAAGCGGGACCTGAACAAAGGAGGGTCAGAAGGGATAGAAAACCCAAACGATAGCCTAACCGTTGGATACGAAGCGGTTTTAAGGTGCTGTGCATAGGATGTCAAGGAATATAACCCGTGGTGCGGGGAAATCGGCTCAATGGTTCACAAGTCATCGGACCTCAGGGATAGGCTTAGAGTTCCCAAAGAGCTGCCATCCTAGTGCAGCGTCGTCTGGGTTTCAGGCAGGATTGCTAAGGAAACCGTAACCGATGGGGTAGGGGTTTTGTCCAGTCGGGCGATCGCCGGGGTAAACAAGGGGATATCGCTGATCGAGTGATTGACCAAGGTAAATAGCGGGTTCGACAGAATGCCTGCCAGAGATGTGGCAATCAACGCCGCAATCACGCCCACCTGCAAAGGACGCATACCAAAGGGTTGCCAGCTAATGGCGGGATAGTTTTGGATCACGGAGGACATTTCATGGCTTTCTTTCACCACCATCATCTTGACGACGCGGATGTAGTAGTAGATGGACACCACACTGGTTACCAAGCCCAGTAAGACCAACCCGTAGGCTCCCGCTTGCCAGCCCGCCCAGAACAGGTACAGCTTGCCAAAAAATCCAGCCAAGGGCGGAATGCCACCCAGAGACAACAGACAAATGCTCAGCGCCAAGGTCAAGAGCGGATCTTTCTGGTACAAGCCCGAATACTCGCTGATTTGGTCTGTTCCCGTCCGTAGGGAGAACAAAATCACACAGGCGAACGCACCCAAGTTCATGAACAGATAAATCATCAGGTAAAACACCATGCTGGCATAGCCCGCTTCGGTGCCAATCACCATCCCAATCATCACAAACCCAGCTTGACCAATGGACGAATAGGCCAACATCCGTTTCATGCTGGTTTGGGCGATCGCCACGACGTTCCCCAAAATCATGCTCAGGATGGCCAAGGCGGTGAAAATAAACTGCCATTGTTCCACCACAGAGGGGAAGGCATCGGTCAACAGCCGAATGGCCAAGGCAAAACCAGCCGCCTTCGACCCAACGGAGAGAAACGCCACCACAGGGGTGGGCGATCCTTCATAAACATCGGGGGTCCACTGGTGAAAGGGCACCGCCGCAATCTTAAAGCTGATTCCCGCAATCACAAAGACCAAGGCAATGAGAATCCCCAAGGCATTGTCGGACTGGCCCAGGGCCGTGGCGATCGCACTGAGATGGGTTTGACCGCCGGATAACCCGTACAGCAAAGAAAGTCCGTAGAGAAAAATGGCCGAACTGGAGGCTCCAATCAACAAATACTTCAGGGCGGCTTCGTTGGAGCGCGGATCCCGTTTCATGTAGCCTGTGAGCAAGTAGGAAGCGATACTTAAGGTCTCCAGAGACACGAAGATCATCACCAATTCTTCGGCCCCGGACAAAAACATCCCGCCCACGGTGGCCGCCAGCAAGATGCTCATAAATTCGCCCAGGTCGCTCCCAGCTTGGTCCACGTAGCGAATGGACATCAAGATGGTGACCGCAGCGGATAAGGCAATAATGCTGCGAAAGACAATACTGAAATTATCGGCGTTGAAGCTACCGAGGAAGGAGATGGAATCGGGTTGGTCCCATTGGAGACACAGGAGTCCCACTGCACCTAATAAGCCGGCGATCGCCACATAGGGGGTCCAGCGGGCGGAGGCACGTCCTAGGAGCAAATCCCCGCACAGGACGACGAGCAATGTAATAATAACGACGCTTTCGGGCAGAATAGCCCCAGCATTGAGCTGGCTTCCGAGATTGGCAAAGTCCATAGGGGTGTGTGGGTAACGTGCAAACTCAAAATTTTGGCATTGTGCTTAGCAGACGCTATTGGACATGGCGCACAGCCTGTTGAGAATTCTAACGCGCCTTGTCCCCTAAACACGATAACAAGATTCGATATAGATTAAAGAGACAGGATACATTCTGATTTATCGAGCTGCCTATATGTCTACGCTGGTTATTGTTGAATCGCCTACCAAGGCCAAAACCATTCGCAACTTTCTACCTGCCAGTTATCGGGTGGAAGCGTCGATGGGACATGTGCGCGATTTGCCGCGAGATGCCAGCGAGATTCCGGCAGCGGTAAAATCGGAAAAATGGTCTAATCTGGGGGTCAATGTAGAAGCGGACTTTGAGCCGCTGTACGTGGTCCCTAAGGACAAGAAAAAAATTGTTAAAGAACTTCAAGAAGCCCTTGCCAATTCCGATGAGTTGCTACTGGCAACGGACGAAGACCGGGAAGGCGAAAGCATTAGCTGGCACTTGATTCAGTTGCTGCAACCTAAGGTACCCATCAAGCGCATGGTGTTCCACGAGATCACCGACGAGGCCATTAAAGCGTCACTCCAACAATGCCGGGATGTGGATCAGCGGCTGGTCCGTGCCCAGGAAACGCGGCGCATTTTGGATCGGCTGGTGGGGTATACCCTTTCGCCTTTACTCTGGAAAAAAATTGCCCCCAGTTTGTCCGCTGGACGGGTGCAATCGGTGGCGGTACGGCTGCTGGTGCAACGGGAACGAGAGCGACGCGCCTTTCGCCAAGCCAGCTACTGGGATCTCAAGGCCGATCTGACCCACGACAAAACCCCCTTCGCCGCAAAACTGGCCACCCTGCAAGGCCAACGCCTTGCCACAGGCAGCGACTTTGACGAAAATACGGGTCAATTGATCCCCGGTCGTGCGGTCATCCTTTTAAATGAGACCGAAGCCCAAGCGCTGCAACAACGGTTAACCGACAAACCTTGGCAGGTGGCCGGAATTGAAGAACGTCCCGTAACCCGCAAGCCCGCACCGCCCTTTACCACCTCCACCTTGCAGCAGGAAGCCAACCGCAAACTGCGCCTCTCGGCCCGCGAAACCATGCGCATTGCCCAAAGCTTGTATGAGCAGGGCTATATCACCTACATGCGAACCGATTCGGTGCATCTGTCGCAACAGGCGATCGCCGCCGCTCGCGACTGTGTGGAAACCCTGTACGGCAAAGACTACCTCAGCCCCCAACCCCGACAGTACACCACCAAATCCAAAGGGGCACAGGAAGCCCACGAGGCCATTCGTCCGGCGGGCAGTCCGTTCCGCACCCCCAAGGCCACGGGCCTCAAAGCCCAGGAACTGGCCCTTTACGAGATGATCTGGAAACGCACTGTGGCCAGTCAAATGGCGGAAGCGCGCCAGACCCATATTGCGGTGCAATTGACGGTGGAAGATGCCGGATTCAAAGCCAGCGGCAAACGCATTGACTTTCCTGGTTTCTTCCGCGCCTATGTGGAAGGCTCCGACGACCCTGAAGCCGCTCTGGATGATCAGGAAGTGATTTTACCGAACCTGCAGACAGGCGATCGCCCCACCTGCACCCACTTGGACGCCATTGGCCACGAGACCCAGCCCCCCGCCCGGTATACCGATGCCTCTCTGGTCAAAACCCTAGAAAACGAGGGGATTGGCCGACCCAGTACCTACGCAGCGGTGATCGGCACCATTATTGATCGGGGCTATGTTCAGCGCCAGGGCAACAACTTAGTGCCCACCTTCACCGCCTTTGCCGTAACGGGGTTGCTGGAAAAATATTTCCCCGATTTGGTGGATTTGGGATTTACAGCCCGGATGGAGCAAACCCTGGACGATATTTCCACCGGGGAAGTAGACTGGCTCCCTTACCTGAAAGCCTTTTATTTAGGGGATACAGGACTAGAGCATCAAGTTAAAGATCGAGCCGCTGCGATCGATGCCCTTGAAGCCCGCACCATTGAACTCACCGATCTGGATGCCAAAGTTCGTATTGGCCGATTTGGCCCCTATGTCGAGGCCGAGAAAGACGGTGGCCCGGTCACAGCATCTTTGCCCAAGGATATGACCCCTGCCGACCTAAACCCAGAGCAAGTAGAGCTGATCCTGAAGCAAAAACTAGAAGGTCCAGACAAACTCGGATTTCACCCGGAAACGGGAGAGCCCATTTACATTTTGGTGGGCACCTACGGTCCCTATGTGCAACTGGGGGATGCACCGCAACCGGGGCAAAAAAATCCAAAACGCACATCTTTGCCTAAAGACGTTGACAAGAAGGATATGACCCTGGAT
>JBAVRC010000132.1:0-2880 GCA_049694615.1 Thermosynechococcaceae cyanobacterium
ACTAAGGGCGGAATACCAAACCCCTCGTAGAGGGAGGGGTAGATCAGCGCCGTTGCATTTTGATATAGCGCAATGAGGGTGTCATCATCCCCAGTCATGTGAACCACCTTATATTCAGGGATTTTGAGTTCAGCCATCAGTTGGCGTTCTTCAGCTGAAAAGGGCTTTCCCCCAAAACAAACAATATGAAAGGCTTTCATCAGGTGGTCTGCTTGTGCATAGACCTGCAACAACCCTTGAAAGTTTTTGTACCATTGCCGTTGACCAACAAACAACAAGTAAGGCATCGGCACATTCGGAATAGACTTAACTGCTTGCGGCGAACCGGCTTTGAGCATAGATCCGCCGTTGTAAACCACCGACAGGCGATCGCTGGAAATCCCCAACATTTCCATCACATCTAGCTTGGCACTTTGCGAAACACAAATAATGTGGTCTGCCTTTTTAAGGCACTCCGCCTTCAACATCCGTCCTTTGTCGCCCCCCCAGTCTTGATACATTTTGGGAAAGTCGGTTTGAAATTTTTCATGGATCATGTCATGAACTGTGATCACGACTTTGGTTTTAGGGGGAACTAACCGTTTAGCATAGAAGAATGTTTCATGGACGACAGCAGGTTGTTGTACTGTCATCAACACCTTAAAGACTTCTGCATAGGCACGGCGAATCAGACGAATGGCCAGTGGCGATCGCGGAATATCTTTAATTGGAAATCCAAAGACTAAGCCCGGATCGCACTGCTTTAGATAATTGTTGACATAGGCCAGTGCATAAATTTGAACATCAAAATCCTGGGTTTGTGCAACTCGGGTTGCAATCTCATAAATATAACGAGAAATGCCGCCGTAGGGTTGCCAGAGAAATACCTGATAGTCGTAAGCAAGCTTTGGCATAGTAGTCACAGTCAGGGTTTAAAATAGAGCAGAAGGTGGATCATTATCTATTAGACATCAAGTGTTGTTTGGATGATGTAATTGAGTTCTGCAGGCTCTAAGGTCAGAAACTGCCAAGCTCGCTGGTAATTATGTTCAGCCATCTCTGGAGAATAGATGAGTTTCTCAATGGGATCTTGCATGGAATAGTATTGAAACCCTTCATAGAGATCGCATTCATTCTCGATCAGAGGAATAGCACCACATAACATGGCCTCAAAAAAACGATAGGTCCAGGTAAAGTCACCATCAGGACAGAGAACAAACTGGGATTGGGCCAGTTGATTAAAGTAGTCTTCATCCCAAATCTTGATAGGAAACTCTCTGCCTTTCTGGGAAGAGAAAATTTGCAAACCTAAATCTTCCAGAACATAGGCTGTTTTGGATTGACCCAATAGTCCTTTGATCTGTTTCCAGACTCGTTTGAGACGGCTATACTCATAATCTGACGTGGCGATCGCAATATCATCTCTGCCAAAGCACGAGTGTACCCAAGTCTCTAGACAATGCTTTCGCTTTTCTGTCATTAGCCCGCAGAACAAAAATTGAATGGGACGTTGCTCAGACCATTTTTTGCGACATAACTTTAACATGGCCCGTGGAAAGATCAACGGTCGTTCCAGATTCCCAACTTTGCACAAGGGTTGATTATGCAGGATGGTTATATTTTCGAGTAATGGAATACCTTGCAATCCCACTTCATAGCGGGCTGGAACCTGGGTATTCCAATACTCGAAAATCGGTTGAGCAGATTCGGGAAAATGGATAGTATAGTCGCTTTCTAAGAAGGCACAGCAGAGACGAATAGTTTGGATGTAATCTAAGGGCAGATTGATCCCAACCTGCCCTAACGCCGTTATTGTCATGAGGAGGCTCCTATATTCAGTCGCGAAAGAACATATCGACTTGACCAAACTGTATAGAGGGGCTGTAGGACTAGATGGGTTGCACAGACGGCGATCGCAGCGCCTTGAATACCCCAATGTGTTCCCAAACCAATGGCACTCGCTAGAAATGCGGTGAACAGAAGATTCCATCGCAACTCCAGACCAGGAAAGCCAAAGGCACGAAACATTAAGGAACTAGCATCAGCAAACGGACGTGATAAGGCAGACAAACAAATCAAAATTAAGATGGGAATGGCACCGCGTTCGATCCATTGATGTCCAAATACAATTGGCACATAAATGGGAGCTAGAGAAGACTGAAGGATCACCAAAGGAATAATGATGGTCGCAATGGTTCTCAAGCTCTTAAAGAAACGCTGCCGAAAATAACTACCGTTTGAACGAACATCACACAGATCAGAATAAAGTGAAGTTCGAATGGCATTAATAACACTCAAACTAATACCTAAACCAGCATTAAATGCAAAATAATATATACCCAGAGCTTTTACACCTAGAAATCGACCAATCAATAAATAATCAATATTTTCACGAAATGTTGTCAACATTTCTATGCCCAATATCTTGCCAGAAAAACTGGAAATTTTTTGCCAGTTTTTCAGTGTCAACGGACCCTCCATTCGCCAAGAATGATTTTTGTAACCCATGAATACATGGATGGGGGCAACTAAAAGCTTTGGTAATACAATTGCCCACATGCCCCAGCCTAATAAAGCAAAGAGACCCGTTAAAATATTGTCAGCTGTTACCATATACATAGTTGTTAAGGCAATTATGTTCAACCGATTCTCGCGACGAATGAGGGCTGTTTGAACTAAGCTCAGAGGATACACTAAATAAGTTGCCGCAATAATACAAATTGGTATGATTAAAGCATTATTACCGTAGAACTGTGCAATTAAAAAGGACGAGGCAACTTGAACCAAGAAAAGAGCCGCAGCAATAATCCAGTTTAAGCCGTAGGCAGTTTGGCAAATGTCGGCCAGTTCTTCACTCTCGACTTGAACAATTTTGTCAATAATGCCATTGCGGGTAAAAAC
>JBAVRC010000133.1:0-2090 GCA_049694615.1 Thermosynechococcaceae cyanobacterium
CCGCGACCAAGGCCAACTGATCTGCCATCCCGGCTAAGACGCCGCTGCCATACCGAATGGTATCTTCAGCCTGTTGCTGCAATTTCCAATCCACACTGGATTGCACCCGCATACCGCCTCGCTCCACCGCCTCCTTGCCAAAACGGTCGGTGAGTTCTTTGAGTACCGTATTGGTGACAAAGGGCGATAAACTGCGCTGAAAAGACGTAATATTACCGAACTTCAGGGGTTGTGTTTTTGCCGCCTGAGCCTCTTCTGCAGAAATCCAGTTGAGGGTCTGCAGCCGATTAATCACGATTTCCTGCTGGCGCTTAGCGGCTCTGAAGTCCAAAAAAGGACTGTAATCTTCTGGGGCTTTGATAATGCCCGCCATCAATGCCGCTTCCGGTAAGGTTAGCTCGGCTGCCGATTTGTTGAAGTAACTTTGCGCTGCCGTCTCCGCGCCATAGGTGTTGTGTCCCCAATAAATTTGATTGAGGTACATTTCCAAAATTTCGTCTTTCTTAAAGAGCTTCTCGACCCGTAGGGCTAGAACGGCTTCTGTGACCTTCCGCGAGATGGCATCGCGGGGGGTCAGAAATAAGTTTTTGACGAGTTGCTGCGTCAGGGTGGAAGCACCTTCAACGGTTCGTCCTTGTCGCAGATTAACCAGGGTCGCTCGGAGAATGCCGACGGGGTTGACGCCAGCATGTTGATAAAAGTTGCTATCTTCAATGGCGATGACGGCCAGTTTTAAGTTGGGAGAAATGCGATCCAGTGGGACCACTTCGCGGTTTTCTTCGCCGTGGAGACTGGCTAATACTTTGCCCTTGATGTCGTAGATAAAGGTCGTTTCGCTGGGTACATACCCTTTCAGGGATCGGACATCGGGCAGGTTACGGTAGCTGATGGCCAGCCCCACCAATCCGCCTGCGATCGCCGTAATCCCCAGCATGGAGGTTAACAACATCGTCGAGCCGGCAACCTTGACGGTCGAGGACCAGAACCCTCCGCCGGACTCCTTTTTAGCTAAGGGATTTTGACGAATAACTTTGGTGGACACCGCGACTGTATTTCCTCTGTGCAAAACCGATGATCGTTGTTTGGCGCAATCCGAGGCACTTGCTCCATGATTAAACCATAAGTCGGTTTAACGCAGAATGCTGACCCAGCGATAGCCATCTTGCTAGCTTAGTCCGATTTTCAATGGATTGAAAACCCTGGGGAGGGGTGGAACGCTTTATACTTAAAATTCGCTGCCGTTGATAGGTTTTATGACGTCTTCTCTTGCATCGGTCTTGCACCGTGGTGTCAACGATATTTTTCCCCATCTCGCCGACTCATCTGATCCAACTGACAATTTGGCTGCCAAGCTCCAGCAAACCGACCGACCGTTGCGGATCAAGTTTGGCATCGATCCGACCGGTTCAGAGGTGCATCTGGGCCATAGCATCCCCATTCGTAAATTACGTGCCTTTCAAGATCTAGGCCACACCGCCGTGTTGATTTTTGGCGATTTTACGGCTCGTATTGGCGATCCGACCGGGAAATCGGAGGTGCGCCGCCAACTGACGGAAGCCGAGGTGGCCCAAAATGTTACAACCTATATGGACCAAATTCGGCCAATTTTGGATTTCGAGACGCCGGGACGCTTGGAAATTCGCTACAACTCCGAGTGGTTGGCCCAACTCGACTTGGCCAAAATTCTGCAATTGCTGACCACCATGACTGTGGGCCAAATGTTGGCCAAGGAAGGGTTTGCAGAACGCTATGGACAAGGCAATCCGATTTACTTGCACGAGTTTCTCTACCCGCTCCTGCAAGGGTACGATTCCGTGGCGGTGCAAGCCGATGTAGAGATTGGCGGTACCGATCAAAAGTTTAATATTGCCGTGGGTCGCGATCTACAACGGACGTTTGGCCAAGCGCCCCAATTTGGCCTCTTGGTTCCCATCTTGTTGGGGACGGATGGCGTTCAGAAGATGTCGAAGTCCTTAAACAACTACGTTGGGCTAGCGGAAGATGCGGTCAGCATGTACTCGAAACTGGAAAAGATTCCCGATTCGATCATCAATACCTATTTCGAGCTATTGACCCA
This sequence comes from Thermosynechococcaceae cyanobacterium, assembly GCA_049694615.1. GTDB lineage: Bacteria > Cyanobacteriota > Cyanobacteriia > Thermosynechococcales > Thermosynechococcaceae > JAAURS01. The sequence goes on from JBAVRC010000133.1 coordinate 2,078, forward strand.
CTTGCCCCTAGAC
>JBAVRC010000134.1:0-14221 GCA_049694615.1 Thermosynechococcaceae cyanobacterium
ACAGAGATGCAGAGCGTGGTGGGTTCGTTGTTCGTCTTGCTAATGATCACCAGCGTGTCCCTATTGGAAGTATGGGGGACGGTATATGGCGAATGTTAGGACTGACACTAGCAATTGTTAATACCAAAGGAGGAATTTTGCTGGCTGATGAAATTGATACTGGTCTACACTTCAGTGTGATGTCTGATATGTGGAAGCTTATTTGGGAAACAGCAAAGCGATTAGATGTTCAGGTTTTTGCTACAACTCATAATAGCGACTGTTGGACTAGCTTGGCGGCAATTGCGAATTCTGAAAACGAAGCTGAAGATGGTATTACAATTCAGCGGATTGAACGCGGGAAGCAAGCAAGCATTATTTTTAATGAGCGCCAAATTGTGATTGCTGCTGAACGGGGAATTGAGGTGCGTTAAGTAATGGCAGAAGTTCATCCAAACGTACTCCTAGTCGAGGGCAAGCAGGAAGTCCGAGTTATACCAGAATTGATTGAAGCAAATGGAATTAACTGGGGAACAAGGGCAAATCCTGTTGTGTATCTTCGAGATTATGATGGCTATCATCAAATTGTAGATCCAGATGTTATAGCAACTGAATTACAAGCTTCTGGACTATCTGCTCTTGGGATTATGATTGATGCTGACAATAATCCTCAAGGAAGGTGGCACAGCATCCGACAAGCTTGTTTGAAGAGTATCCCTGACATGCCAGAAATTTTGCCAGAAAAGGGATTAATTCATACCACCTCAAATACAGTCAGATTTGGAGTGTGGATTATGCCAGACAATAAAATGCGTGGTATGTTAGAAACTTTTCTGGCATATAAGTAGGTTTGGGTAGAAAAACGAAGGTATATCAAGTAAGCTGAAGTGATTATCAGTAAAGGGTTTTAGCGATTTTGCATTGCTTGACGTAAGGTGGTTTGCTTATCCCAACCTACTTATGCTCCCTGATGAAAATGAACTTCTCTGGCAGTTTTCTCAAGAGACAACTCAGGAAGCTAAGAGAAAAGGAGCACCCTTTATAGATTCACATTACGACAAAGCAAACATTTACACTTGGTTATCTTGGCAAGATCCACCGGGAAGGCAATTGCACCAAGCAGTGATGGAGCGAATTCTGAATCCTCAGCATCCAAATGCCCAAAATTTTATAATTTGGTTTAAAACTCTCTACAACTTAGTGTAGTGAATTGCATAATTATCTTTCATAAACCAATAAAAAAGGGACAGATCTATCTGTCTGTCCCTAAAGATTTCATTCACAGAGATTTATTAATCGCCTGATTTGAGGCTGGGACCCGATTCAGCGCTGGCCAACGATTGGCCAATGCCTTTCGCGGCAAAATAGTTATTCAAAAACGTGCTGGCCAAAGACAGCACAATTGGCCCTGCGATGAACGCCAGGAACCCATGCACGGCAAATCCGGGCACAACCAAAGACGCCAACCAGAAACAAAATCCATTCACCACCAGGGAAAATAACCCCAAGGTTAAAAAGGTAATGGGGAGAGACAGGATGGACAATACAGGCTTAATGGTGCCGTTAACCAGGCCAATGGAGATTCCTGCCAATATCGCTGCGGGAAAAGACGCCAGATCCACCCCTGGAATTAATAGATCCGTGACCAGTAGCCCTAAGGCGGTCGCTAATGTGGTGATAAAAAATCCGAGCATTGTATGTCTCCTTGCTCAATGAGGTTATGGCGTTAGATCCCCCAAAATGCTTCAAAAGCCCAGCCGAATCGCAGGATCCAGCCTTAGACGGACCCTTGTTGCGGGTTGGCTTTTTCTTCGTACTTAGAAATGGCCCACAGGGCATGGATAATACCCGGTACAAAACCCAGGAAGGTCAACAGAATATTGATGACCAAGGTGGTGCTGATACCATAGGTGAGAAAAATAGCCGCCGGGGGCAACAGGACGCTGAGCAATAGTCGCAGGAGTTTCATTGGAGATTCCTTATTTGTGATGGGACTAAAACACTAAAATTCAACGTTTGTCGTTATCACGAGTGAATTGAAACGGATTTTGGCACTCAATATACCGCCTTCCTTTCCAAAACCTCAGATCAAAATCATTAAAATATTTGGATCTGAGGTTCATGCCGTCGAACCCCCCGTAAAATCTAGGATTTAGCGATCACGGTTCGCAACCAGTCTTTTGCCTGTTGCCGAATGTGTTGTTCTGTTTGAGCCACTGAGACCCCTGCCGCTGCCGCTTTTGTTTCGACTTGGGTTTGCTTTTGCTGTAACGGATCAATGCCCTGTTGTTCAGCTTTGGCTTTGGTGCTGCGATACCAGTTCCCCATCCGTTGTAACCGCTGTTGCACCGTGGCATAGCGATCGCCGTATCGGTGTTGCAGCCGTTCCTGCACTTGAGCGGCTTGTTGTTGCACCTGTCCCGACACCTGCTGGCGCAGTCGTTGGAGGATCAAGGCGAACAAGGGTTTGGGTGGCGCATCAGCGGGCTGGTGTGGGTCTGCGGTCGTGGCTGCCAGTTTTTCTTGGGCGATCGCATAACTGTCGGTCAAAAGGGTGCGCACCTCGCCGGTCCCTTCCTTGACTTCGGTAATGGCTTGGGTCGCTGCCGCTTTGAAAATGTCCCGAATCCGGGTGAACCGATTGCCGCTGGTGGCTTTGGCTTGGCGCAAGTTATTTGCCAGATGATCTTGAATAGAGTTCGTCATGGGTTACCGTCCGCAGTACAACATAACAACGAGGATCGAGGTGAATTACTGAACCGGAGAAATATCCGTTTGCAAGCGCTTGGCTTGACGGTCCCGGCGCTGCTCTAGCAGCAGTTGAGACACTTCGGCAACCAAGACTGTGGCCAGCAAACCATCATCGATCCAGCCCGCCACTGGCACCAGATCGGTCACGAGATCAACGGGACTCAGCAGGTAGGCTAAACTGCCCAAAATCACAACCCAGCGATACTTAGAATGGCGCAAGAGGCCACGGTACCAAGAGACAATCGGTTGTGCGAGGAATTTCATTGCGGTGTTCTTCGACTACAATGACAATCTTGCCAAACTCCTCTGTAAATTTCTGGTGTGGAAAACCCTCAACCTTGGCGTAACATTCCCACCCGCTGTCTCGGAACTTGCTCACCACAGTGGGTACAGGGGCAGTTGATGCGATCGCCCTTACATGAGACCAAGGCTCTGATCAACCGCTGAATTGGCACTCGTGTCGGGAGTTACCATTGTGGATGGGTCACGATCATGGATTCTGCGGTCTGTGCATTGACCGGTTTGGCAAAAAAGTATCCTTGCGCTGCTTCGCAACCGAGATCTCTTAAATGGGTGACTTGATGCAGGGTCTCGACACCCTCGGCGATCGCCTGCATCCCCAGAGCATGGGACAGCGTAATAATCGTCTGAACGATTTCACTGTTTCCACCCTCAGAATTGATCAGATTTACAAAAGAGCGATCAATTTTGAGGGTATCGATTGGAAAACGGTGAAGATAGCTTAGGGATGAGTATCCTGTACCGAAATCATCAATACTTAACTGAATTTTTTTATCCTTGATTCGAGAAAGAAGCTCAATGGTCATTTCTCCTTGATCCATAAGCATCGTTTCAGTCAGTTCCAATCGGAGATTTTCTCCATTCAAACCAGTTTCAGATAAAATTATAGCTAATTTATCAATAAAATCGAGTTGTTTAATTTGTCGACTGGAAAGATTAACACTAATATGTAGCGAGGATGCAGCTGGAAACTGCTGCTGCCAAGTATAGAGTTGTTGGCAGGCTTCCCGTAACACCCATTCTCCAATGGGTACAATTAGACCTGTATCTTCAGCGATCTCGATAAAGTCACTCGGTGCAATTAAACCCTTTTGTGGGTGTTGCCAGCGTAATAATGCCTCAAATCCTATAATTGTACCAGTTATTAGAGAAATAATGGGTTGATAGTAAAGCAAGAATTCTTGACGTTCTAGGGCAAAGTGTAAGTCTGTTTCAATTTGTGAAAGATAAAGTGTCTGAGAATACATAGCCTTGTCAAAAATAGCGTAGCGCCCTTTTCCTAGCGCTTTAGCGCGATACATAGCAATGTCGGCATCTCGCAATAAATCTAAACCATTTTTATAATTATTTGAGCTTGAAACGATACCAATACTGGCCCCTGCAAATACCTTGCGACCATCTAACTCGAGAGGAGAGTTCAGTTTATTTAGCAATCGCTCAACAATTATCATCAGATCTTGGAAATCATTTAGATTCTCAAGGAGAATAGTAAATTCGTCTCCGCCTAACCGAGCTACGGTATCTACTTCACGGCAACATCTTTTGAGAATGTGAGAAATAGCAATTAAAAGTCTATCCCCAACAGCATGTCCTAAACTATCATTAATCGTTTTGAAGCGATCCAGATCAACGAACAGAACTGCAAACAGATAATCTTTATTCCTTTGGGCACGTTGCACGGCTTTCTGTAGATGTTCCATAAACAAAGTTCGATTGGGTAAACCCGTTAAAGCATCATGCAAAGCTTGATCTCTTAACTTTTTTTGTGTTTGTTTATGTTCTTCAATTTCTTGATTTAGCTTGCCAATTACTTCTTTTAATTGGGTTGTCCTTAGTTCTACTTTTTGCTCTAACTCTGCATTCAACTGATGAATTTTAATGTATGCAGATTGTAAAGCTAATTGATGCTGGACACGAATTAAAACTTCTTCAATTTGAAAAGGTTTAGTGATATAGTCTACACCACCAACAGAAAAAGCTTTTACTTTATCAAAAACATCATCTAAGGCACTCAAGAAAATAATAGGGATATGTTGAGTGGATTCATCAGCTTTTAGTTGTTCACAGACCTGATATCCATCCATATCTGGCATTTTAATATCTAATAAAATTAGATGAGGCGGCTCTTTCTTAGTTGTCAGCAGTGCCATTAATCCATTTTTGGCACAACGAACTTGATGTCCTTGCTCCATTAGAGATGCAGACAGAACCCGCAAGTTATCGGGTATATCATCAACTACTAAGATATTTCCACGAAAAGAATTAGAGTGAACGACATTCATAAATTAGCGGCTTCTTGAGCAAGATTCATAATACGATCAAAATTAAATTCATCGACTTGATTTTGGATCGCTTGAGCTAAGTTTTTATGTTCTTCTGGTATTTGTAACACTAATTGTGTAATACGTTGATCATTGATTAAAGCAGCCGCCTCAGACAGTTCATCTAGCCATACATTAGGCATAATTTTTAAGGCGTCCGTAGTTAATTTATGAATATTTTTTTCATTTTCTTTAGCTCCGATCTGTTCGTAAATATATTTAACTCCCAAATATTGAGACATTTTTTCAAAAATAACCTCTTCATAAAAAGGTTTACGCACAAAATCATCACATCCAGATGAAAGTACAACTGCTTTTTCTTCTTCGAGCGTACTGGCAGTTAAGGCAATAATGACGGTAGCCTGCCCTTTAAGATGAGACTTAATTTTTTGTGTTGCTTCATAACCATTCATAACTGGCATTCGCATATCCATCCAAATCAAATGGGGCTGCCATTGTTGCCAAACTTGTACGGCTTCTTTTCCATTACTAGCTTCTTTAACTTGAAAACCAATGGGTCGCAATAATTTCAGTAAAAGTTGTCTATTTTCCCAACGATCATCAACTATTAGAATTCGATATTCTGGTTGATCAGATTGAATTTTAATGACTCTTTGATTCGTTTTGCGTTTTTGTATATGGCTAGCATCACTTGCAGAAGATTGAATATTAAATTTGAAAATGGTTCCCTTATTGACATGAGAATCAACCGTAATTTCACCTCCCATTAATTCAATAAATTTTTTGCTAATGGGTAGACCTAGACCTGTTCCTTGCTGAGATTGCTTGCCTGTTTCTGTTTGAACAAATGCTTCAAATAAGCTGCTAATTTCTTCAGGTCTAATACCAGGACCCGTATCTTCAATTTCAAATAAAATGTTATATGATTTGTTTGTTTCTTGACTACTCGCTTCTAATTTATGACTTTTGATCCGAAATGTTACAATGCCTTTATTTGTGAACTTGATTGCATTGCCTATTAAATTGATTAATACTTGACGCAGTTTTTTGTCGTCAGTTTTGATATATTGAGGTAGGTTATCATCCCGTTCAACAATAAACTTTAAGCCTTTAGATTCTGCTCTGAGAGCCAACATTTCCTCAATTAAGTCTAAAAGATCATATAAATCAAAATCTGTTGAGTAGAGCGTCATCTTGCCAGATTCGATTTTGGCTAAATCTAACACATCATTGATTAACGACAATAAATGTTCACCACTGCGATTGATAATGCCAAGATTCTCTTGTTGCTGTTTTGTGAGTGATGTTTCCCGATTCATGAGTTGGGAAAACCCAAGGATGGCGTTGAGAGGAGTCCGAAGTTCGTGACTCATATTAGCTAAGAATTCGCTTTTAGCACGATTAGCTGATTCGGCAGCATTTGTTGCTTGTTGAAGTTCAGCGGTTCTTTCTCCTACTCTGTTTTCTAGTTCTTCGTTAGATTTTTCTAACGCTTGATTAACATTATCTAATTCTTTATTGGTGTGGGATAAGGCAGAGAAAGATGTCTGTAATTGCTTTGCCATTTTGTTGAACGAGTCGGACAAAATACTTAACTCAACAACACCTCTAATGTCTACTTTTTGATCTAAATCCCCTTGTGCGATCGCTGCTGATGCTTTACTGAGCCTTAGAATTGGCTGAGTAATCCAACGCGAAGTCATTAATCCCAATAAAATTGCTACTAAAAGTGCTAAGACGCAGAGTAAAATTGTCGTCCGAGTATTTTTACTAATCTGCTCCATAAAATCTGATTCGGGGATGGTAGTCACGACTAACCAATCCAAACCATAATTGTCTTTCCAGGGAGTAACTCGAACAAACTGATTTTCTTCTTGTAATTTAAAATCTAGTTTTTGTTCATATTTAATTCCTCTAAAATTGCCAAATTTTTGTTGCAAATATTTTGCTGTTTTTTGAATTTTAGGATCGGAGCTATTGGTGGCATTCAGCCTTTTGGCTACGCCATTAACAAGTGTAAAAGGTTTTTCGGTACTAGAGCTGCCAATTAATAATCCATCGCGCTCAATGATAAAAGTTTTAGCAGTTGGACTAATTCTTAGCTGTTGTAAAAAGTCATTAATACTAGCCAAAAGGAGATCTATGCCAATTACACCAATAAATTGATGATTTTCATCGTAAATGGGACTCGTTGCAGTAATAGAAATCAATCCTGCTGAATTTTCACCATCCCAGTTGTATACATTCCCCCAGATTGGTTTTCCTGCTTTAACGGCATCCTTATACCATGCTTCTGTTTTAGGATCGTATTCATTGAATATAGTGACTACCTTTGTACGATTCCCAAGACGGTCTGTAGCGTAGGCATAATCTTTCCAGCGAGTTGCCATTGATCGCTCATCGATTGTAACCCCTTGTCCGCCTATATAGCTTCCTGCCCCAACAAATTCTCCTGTTTTCAGTGCATACTGAATGTACGATAGGTTTGGAAAAGCTTGTATTTGTTTCCAAAAATAGTGCCCCGATGTCTTAAAATCTTTTAAGTTTAAAACCCCTAGTTTAATTGCATCAAGATTGATTTGATTGATTTTTTGAGGAATTTCTAAATAATTATCAAGTCGCTCAGATACTAGATCCCTATTTTTGTCCATTAAGCTGTCAGCAAGATCCTTGACTGCTTGTTGGCCATTCTTAAAAGAAAGATGCCCCACTAACCCGACTGCACCAACAATTTGTAACACGAAAGGGATGACCAAGATTAAGCGTAAAGGTAATCCTCTATATTTTTTGGTATTGTGATTTTTTGTTGATGTAATCAACCCGGAAAAATCCCGATTCATCTGATTAATTAATGTAGACTGGAATGGAGAAATGAGCTTGCTGTACCTAGTTTGCCCTCAAATTGAGGCGCTTTGTACAATCCAGCTTGCTATTTCGCCCCCATCCTACCGTTTGGGATCCGTTAGCCCCTCAATTTCACCTTCGGCTTGGTGGACGAGTGATCGCAGTTTGTCCAACATCTTGACCTCGGCAGAGGACCAAAGACCGCGCTGATGGGCTTCGAGCAAGCGTTCGGCCATATCCCGCAAGGCCCAAGGATTGTGGACTTGCACAAAATTTTGTACGGTCTCATCGAATAAATATGCCTCAGCCACACCTGCATACATGTGATCCGCCACGCAATGGGTGGTGGCGTCATAGGCAAACAGATAATCCACCGTTGCCGCCATTTCAAAGGCACCTTTGTAACCATGGCGCATGGCCCCAGTAATCCATTTTGGGTTGGCTACACGGGAGCGATACACGCGGGTTAATTCCTCAGTTAAGGTCCGAATTTGGGGCTGCATCGGACGGGAATGATCGCCAAAATAGATCGTCGGATTTTTGCCTTGGATTGATCGCACCGCAGCCGTTAATCCCCCTTGAAATTGATAGTAGTCGTCGGAGTCTAAGAGATCGTGTTCGCGGTTGTCTTGGTTGTGCAACACAATTTGTAAATCTCCCAGCCGCTGCGTAAAGGCTTCTGGGGCAAAGGTACCGTTGGGATCTGTTTCAAGTTCCTTTAATCTTTGCTGTTCAAGGGGTTGAGCTGTGTAGGCGTAGCTGCTCCATTGCAGATAGGCACGAGCCAAGTCCGCATCGTCGGACCAGTTTTGGGCTTCGATGATGCCCTGGAGTCCGGCCCCATAGGCACCCGGTTTGGAGCCAAACAACCGATAGCGCGATCGCCGTTGGGCCTCAGCCAAAGAAATTCCCTGCTTCAGCCAGTCTTCCGTTTCAGCTTTTACCTTGGCGGCTAAGGGATTCTGGTCCGATGGTTCATCCAGATTCGCAACGGCTTGCACCGCCCGATCAAACAGATCGATTAAATTGGCAAAAGCATCTCGAAAAAAACCAGAAATCCGCAAGGTTACATCCACACGGGGTCGTCCCAAAATCGACAAGGGCAAAATTTCAAAATCAATGACCCGTCGAGACACCCCTTCCCACACGGGGCGAACCCCCAACAGGGCCAGTGCTTCAGCCATATCGTCGCCGCCGGTGCGCATGGCCGCAGTGCCCCAGAGGGACAGTCCCAAGGTTTGCGGATAGTCCCCTTGTTCTTGGGTATAACGTTCAATCAACGCCTCAGCAGCCTTTCGCCCCACATCCCAAGCGCTTTCCGTAGGCAAACTGCGAATGTCCACACTGTAAAAATTGCGTCCCGTGGGCAAAACATCGGCTCGACCCCGCGTGGGCGCACCCGATGGTCCGCTGGGGACATAGCGACCCGCCAACCCCTTGAGTAAATGGGTTAATTCTTGGTCCGTTTGATGGAGTGCCGTTAATAAATGCTGTTTCATCCAGCGCAATTCTTGCTGGGTATGGAGTGGCACCGACTCTGGAATCGCCCCTTGCGTTAGCAATTGCTCAATCCAGATGGCAGCCTGTTCTTCTATCCGTGCAACGCCGTCCCCGACAATGTGCAACGATTGATCTGCTGACACAAACTTTAAGCTATTGCGATCCGCTTCGGTGAGAACATCCCCCAAATCTGCGGTCAACGGATCGAAGGAGCAACCCCAATCCAAGGCGATCGCCCTTGTCAACCCCATGTGTTCAGCCCCCGGATAGCGAGCCAGGGCCACTAGCAAATCCCTGAGTTGCACCCCCTGAGGACATTGCCCCAAAATATGCAATCCATCCCGGATTTGGGCTTCTTTTAACTCGCACAAATAGCCATCGGCTTGACTCAGAAAGGTCTCTAATTCTGCCAGCGGCAGGTTATCGGACCAGTCGGTGCCAAGGTCGCGGTGCAATTGGGCCTCCTGCACCAGCGCTGTAATGCGATCGCGAATGGTAGGCAACCGAGGCGGATCCAGGGTTTGGGCGTCGTAGTACTCATCAATGAGCGCTTCCAACCGTTGCAAGGGACCATAGAGTTCAGCGCGGGTAAGCGGCGGTGTCAAATGATCGATAATCACCGCCTGCGATCGCCGTTTGGCCTGGGTACCCTCGCCGGGATCGTTCACGATAAAGGGGTACAGATGGGGTAGCGGTCCCAAGGCCACTTCCGGGAAACAGGCGCTGGAAAGGGCCACATTTTTTCCCGGCAACCATTCCAAGTTGCCATGTTTGCCCACATGCACCATGGCCTGTGCGCCAAAGCCAGACCGCAGCCAATGATAAAACGCCAAATAGGCATGGGGCGGTTCGAGGTCCGGGGCATGGTAATTCAGGCTGGGGTCTAGGTCGTAGCCCCGTGGGGGTTGAATGCCCACAAAGATATGGCCCAACTGTACCCCCGCAATGGGAAAAATCCCTTCCGGTGCCGATTGAGCCGGATCCCCCCAGCGATCGCCCACGGCCTGTTGCACGGACTCGGGCAAGGTTTGCCAGTAGGCGGTATAGTCCGCCAGGGAAAGGTGTTGGGCAATGGGCCGTAGATGGCGACCTTCCGGGTCATTGGTCACCCCCAGGGTCAGCAGTCGGATTAACGCCGCCCCATCGGCAGGGATAGGGCCTAGGGTATACCCTGCGGCCTGCAAGGCTTGCAAGATCTGCACACAACTGGCTGGGGTATCCAATCCCACCCCATTGGCCAGTCGTCCATCGCGGGTGGGGTAGTTGGCCAAAATCAGGGCAATGCGTCGTTGGGCTGGCGGGGTTTGCCGCAGCTTCACCCAGTTGGCGGTCAACTCGGCCATGAACGCAATGCGATCGCCCATGGGTTGGTAAGCCATCACCTCGGTTTCGATGCCCGGTTCAAAACGGCGCGCAGCTTTGAACGAAATGGCTCGACCGACAATGCGTCCATCCACCTCCGGCAAAACCACATTCATGGCCATATCCCTGGGCGACAGGGCCAACAGCCGCGACTGCCAACGCTCCACTGACCCACCGCTACAAATGGCCTGCAAAACCGGAACATCTAGGGTTTGCCACAGGCTTAAATTCAGTTCGGTCGCACCAATCTTGGCCAGGGAAAAACTCAAGGTGTTGATTAACGCCCCAATGGGTTGACCCTTTTCGGGCTGAAACCACTGCAATACCTGGGCCTGGGTGCTGAGATCTTGCAGAGAATCCACAAAAATGGGGACGGGGTCTAAGCCGTGCTGGGCCAAGTCCTGACAAAGGGCATCAATAGCCGCTGTATTCCCAGCCAGGTAATGGGCACGGTAAAACAACAGCCCCACCCGGCCCCAAACCGCTGGGCGATCGCAGACCGCTGGGTCCACCCAAGCATATCGCCCCACTCTGGGAACCCCTTGAGCGGGTTCCAATCGGGGTGAGGATTCGGTGCGCAGGCGGTGGAGCGATCGCAACACTCGACCATAATTTTCAACCCCGCCTTCGATGAAATACCGCCAGATCTGCTCCACCGTTTGTAAAGGAACCGTGGAATGACTCATGAGGTCCAAATCCGGGCGATCGTCTCCCGGCACCACGATCAAGGCAGCTCCGGTTTGGGCCACGGTTTCGCGCACAGCTTCGAGTCCGTAGGACCAATAAGCTCGTCCCCCCAACAACCGGACCAGAATTACCTCCGCTTGAGACAACACGGTTTCGGCATAGGTATCAATCGTCAACTGCTGTTGCAGTTGCAATACACTGGCCACCCGCACCGGGGACTCCGGCCCTTGCGACACTGCCTGGGCCAACAGTTGAATATCGGTGTCGGCGGCGGTCAGCACCACCAACGGGGCCGGGGTTTGTTCAATGAAGATAACCCCTTCTGAAGCCCCCGCCTCCCAACCGCCGGCGATCGCGGCTAGACGGTGCATCGTGACTTGAGGTGGAACTTAGGCATTTTGCAACACGGCTAACCTTTCTAAAACTTCCGTACTGTGAACCGCAGGAGCCACCTTCACCATTCGCTCCCGCAACAGGCCATCTGGGTCAATGATAAACGTATGACGCATGGAGACAATACCCATCCAGGAGCCGTAGAGTTGGCTGACTCGACCGTCTTCATCGGCCAAGAGGGGAAACTTGATCCCCGCTGAACGGCAAAACTCCGTATGGGTCTTCACGGAATCGGCGCTCACGCCAATTATTTGCACATTCCTGGCTTGATACTTGGCTAAATCCCGCTGAAATCGCTGGGCTTCCACCGTACAACCGGGTGTAAAGTCCTTGGGGTAGAAATACAACACCACCCACTTGCCACGATACGCCGACAGGGACAGTTCGCCTTGTCCATCATTGGTGGGCAAGGTAAATTCCGGTGCAGACTGATTTAGCGGAGGCATTTGTCCGCCCATTGCCCAAGTGGGGGCAGCCGGAACCCAAAGCGCTAAACATAAAACCGCCAGCGTCAAGATCGGATAAACAAAACGTCGCAGAACAGACATGGCGATTCTCAGGGGTGGGATTTATCATTATCTTTACATAAATTTACTTTTCCCGGTCACGCGCCATAGATGCCTGTTCCGCCAGGGATTTCCATCCCGGTTGCCAGAGCTGTCGGTCTTTTAAGGATTGGGCATTGAGCCAAAACCGAGCAGCGGGGTCGCAGGCCGCCACCATTTCCACAAACACCACCGATCCTTCGTTTTTGCGATTGACGGCCTGAAAATGCCGCCAGCCAAAGGTTGGGGCTTGAGCCGTCCATTTAGATCCAATCAAGTGAGGATATTTTTGCGCCATGCTAGAGATTGTCCATGACCGATTGAGTTCCAGGGTGCCATGAAATTTTCAGAGATGCGCTACGTTGCGCCACCCCCATTGCAGGACGCTTTTGCTGTGGTCCGGTTCACTCAAGCGTTTTACCAGGAGGTTGCTGACCGCCAAGCCCACGAACGTCATTGCCAATGGTACGCAACCGTGGCCGCCCAACATCGAGCGGAGTACGCCAAGCTGAAACAGGATCTAAACCTATGGCGCTGGTTTCGCTTTTAAGCTATCTCAAGTTCCGCATCCGTTAAATGTGCGCGGAACTTCGGTCCAAATTTAACGACGAACGGGTAGTTAGCGCTCACCTCACGGCCCTGCCACTCTTTAATCACCGCCGTAATGTCACCTTCGAAGCCTTTGATGTCGAAGGGTTGGTTACGATGTTCTGGGTGATGATAGACAATCACCGATTCTTTTACGCGAACGCGATCACCCACTTGCATACACTTAGCTCTATGCTCTTTGCCGTCGTCTGAGTCCAATTGGTTGTTTCGCCCTGCTAGTGGCGATCAACTCTCATTATCTTTGCATAAGAAGGCACATAAAATTCTGGCCCTTGAATGGAACCCAACGGTTCCGCTCTCACCAAGTGCGATCGCCCAACTCTATCGAATCAAGAGCCAGAGGTTCAGCCCCACAATCGTGAGTGTTACGATCCAAGCCAGATATTGCAGCCAGCGCGGGCTGACAAATTCGCCCATAATCCGGCGATCGCTGGTAAACAGTACCAAGGGAACGACGGCAAAGGAAAGTTGCAAACTCAAAATCACTTGACTGAAAACCAACAGCTTTCCAGTACTGTTCTCGCCATACACCACAATGGCAATCAACGCCGGAATAATTGCCACCAATCGGGTGGCGAGACGCCGCAGCCAGGAGGGCATCCGCAGTTGCAAAAACCCTTCCATCACAATTTGTCCCGCTAGGGTCGCGGTGAGGGTAGAGCTTTGTCCAGACGCCAGCAGCGCGATGCCAAAAATGGCACTGGCGGCACTGACCCCCAACAGCGGCGACAGCAGTTGATAGGCATCTTGGATTTCAGCCACGTGATGATGGCCAGAGGTGTGAAAGGTGGCCGCCGAGACAATCAAAATAGCGGAATTGATCAACAACGCCAGGGAAAGGGCCAAGGTCGAGTCCAAGGTGCCAAACTTAATGGCCTCCCATTTTTTCTGGGGGGTGATATCCCAACGGCGGGTTTGCACAATGGCAGAGTGTAAATACAGGTTATGGGGCATGACCGTTGCCCCTAAAATACCGATGGCCAGGTAAAGCATCTCCTGGTTTTGCAAAATCTCGAGGCGGGGCACCATCCCCAGGGCAATTTGACCCACATCGGGCTGGGAAAACAACAGTTCTAAGCCAAAGCAAACCCCAATGGTGGAGACCAGCATAATCACCAAGGCTTCGATGTAGCGAAACCCTTTATGTTGCAAAAACAACAAGAGAAACACATCGGCTGCGGTAAGGCAGACGCCGATGGCTAGGGGCAGTCCAAACAACAGTTTAAGGGCGATCGCACTGCCCAGCAG